>CAZKYJ010000211.1:0-380 GCA_964556355.1 uncultured Verrucomicrobiales bacterium
GCCGGACACCTGCGGCGACGGCGCGCTCGACGAGATCGGGAGCTTCGTTCTCAAAGCGGTGGGAGGCGAGGTGGCAGTGGGTATCGATTAGCATGTCGGACGAAACTGGGCGGCGGGACGGACGGGGAGGGAAAGGAGCATGGAGGAAAAAGTGGCGTCGTTCCAATGTGATTCGGGACGGCCGCCGGCGGTTCGGGGAGGCGGGGCAGCGGGCGGTGGAACGCAGCACCTTCCCCGGAAAGCGCGATGCTCAGCGGATCGCGCTGCCGTAGGGATCGGACCCCACGAGGACGGGCTCGTCAGCCACGACCGGCTCCCCGGGGACCGCGGGTCTCCCGCGTGCCTCGTCTCCGCGTTCCGGCGCGGCCGAGGACGCTTCG
>CAZKYJ010000211.1:390-7515 GCA_964556355.1 uncultured Verrucomicrobiales bacterium
GGGAGCGGGCGCGGACGCGACTGGCACGATGGTCGGGTGCCGGTCGCGGGAGATGGCGAAAACCGTGTCGAGCAAGGTGTCGATGGCCACGCCTTCCGGGACCGGGGCGGGTTGGTCGAACCCGATCCAGACCACGCACGTGATCTCGCGGGTGTAGGCGATCCCCCAGAGGTCGCTGCGACGGTAGGCGGACCCGACCCGGCGGCCGGCGAGACCCGCCGCGTCGGTCGCCATCGTCGCATGGACCTGCGCGGCAACGAGTTCATCGATGACGTTGACCTCGGGGGCGACCGGCGCGGAGAAGCGGCTCGCACCACCGACCTCCTCGACGGATTCGATCAATGTCAGGGCTTCTATGCGCACCCCGCCGCGGGGGATGGTGGAAAATGCGAGCGCGACCTGAGCGACGGTCGTCTCGCTCTGGCCGAGGAAAGTTGACGGGAACTCCCGGAGAGGGGAGCCGTCCGTCTCGAGGCCGCAGCGCCGCGCCAGCGCGAGGACGGCATCCAATCCCGCCCGCTCGCCGATCCGCACTGTCGCCGCATTCATTCCTCCCGCGATGGCGTGGTGGGCGGTGACCAGTCCCTTATAGGAATTTGCCCGCGGGTCGGGCACCCCCCACTCCCCGAGGATGCCGGTCGATCCTCCGACCATCACCCGTCGGTTATCGATCGGGGAGTCTTCGATCGGGGTCTCGGGGCGCATCCCTCCGGAGAGCGCCGCCGCGTAGACGAGCGGGGCGAAAACCGTTCCGCAAGGGCGCCGAGCCTGCCATGCGCGGTCGAAAGCGCTGTCGGCGAAGTGCCGCCCTCCGACCGTGGCCAGCACTCCGCCGACGGCGTTGGAGACGACGATGGCGGCGCCCTGCAGGTCGGGCGGGTGGGGGGCGAGCACGCCGGCCATGGCCCTCTCGATTTCGTTCTGGAGCGCCGGGTCGACCGTCGTGTGCACCACGATCTCACCATGGGCCGGGACGCCCAGCGCGGCGATCCGCCGCGCCGCCTCAGCCACCGGGTAGCTGGCGGCGCTCCCCCTCTCCGGTGTCCCTTCGCTAGCGATGACGAGTGGCGTCGCAATGAGGTCGCCAAGCTCCGCCGCTCCCAGGTATTCCGCTGCCGCCATCCGGTTCAGGGCATGGTTTCGCCCTTCGAGTGCCAGCTGCGGGTTCCGCAGCGGCGAATAGGCGTTCGGTCGTTTCAGCAGCCCGACGAGCGTGGCGGATTCAGTTACTGTCAGGACGTCGGGAACCTTGCCGAAGTAGCCGTAGGCTGCGGCGCCCACCCCGTAGAACCCGCTGCCGAAGTAGACGCGGTTGAGGTACGCTTCCAGAATCTCGCGCTTGCCGTAGGCTGCCTCGATCCGCCGCGCCAAAAAGATCTCCGTCAGCTTGCGGCCGATGGTGTCGTCGTGGAGATCGAAGGTCTGCCGCGCCAGCTGCTGGGTGAGCGTGCTCGCTCCCTGCCGCACCCTCGCCGCGCGCACGTTCGCCCAGGCGGCCCTGAGGATGCCGCCCAGGTCGTAGCCCCCGTGATTGAAAAACCGCCGGTCCTCTGTCGCCACCAGCGCTTCGATCAAGTGATCGGGAACCTCGTCGATCGAGACCAGCTGCCGCGCCCGGGGCGTCAGCGGCCCGAGCAGCGTCCCGTCGCGACCAACCACCACAGCTCCTCCGTCGACCTGCGAGACGCGCACCAGATCGAACCCACGCGCCCGCTCCGCGAACGGCGCCAAACATGCCAGCCCGATCACCGCCAAGACAATCGCCCCCGTGCCGGTGGCAAGAAGTGTCCGGACAAGCGATTTACGGGTGGGGCGGCGGAACATCGGAGGCGGAGGGTGAATCCGGTCGGCGGCATGCGCAAGCTGCCGGTCGCCCATCGGGGCACCAGTGCAGCGGCTCGAGCCTGGCTGCCAGCGGGAAAAAACTGGTGCCGCCCGCGCCCGGGAAATCAGTCGACAGGATTCCGCGGCTCCTCATGCCGGTGCAAGAGTGCGCGGTAGACCCCGATTCCCGCCCGCACATGCTCGACCGCCTCGTCGCGCTGGGCATCGCTTGGGAAGCGCCCGTTTTCAAACAGGTCTGCGGCGTGTTGCTCCATCCGCGCGATCCATTCCTCGGCGGCCGGGGCTGCAAAGTGGGGCCTGCCATCCACGTCGATGTAGATGGCCGAGGTGTGGGCGATATCGGGGCCGTCGAGCGCGTTGAATCCGGTGCCGCGGGATGCGCGGGCGACGATCCAGGAGCCTTCGGCAGCGCGCAGCGTGAAGGCGAGTTCGGCGCTCGTCGCCGTCGTATCGGTCGCGGCGATGACCTCGCCGTTGACCACGATCTCGAATCGCCCCAGCGGGCGGCGCGAGACAGCGCGGGCCTGGATCGGGATGGTCGTGCCTGCGGGAACGTCGAGGACGTCGCCGATGTCGCCGACACCAGCGCGGAGGAAAAGGAGCGGCCCACTGGTGGTGAAGGTGCGGTTCTGGCGGATCCCGTCGATCCATCCCTCGTAAGTGAACGGCTGGGGCACTTTTACGTAGACTCGGCAACATCCGGCGACGCGCGCGGGATGGTCGCTTCCGTTGCTCAGGGGAATGCGGAAGCCACAGTCGAGAAACCGGTAGTAGTCATCCGGAGGGAGCTGGTCGAGGGAGTCGCTCAGGCCTTGGGCGACATTGATCGGCACATCGTTGTTCCGCCCCAGTCCGTGCGCCTCGATCGCGATGCCGCCCTGATCGTGCGCCTCCCGGATGGCGTGGCTGTTTGGCGGCCAATCGTAAAAGAACGGGCCGCCGCCCATCGACCCGGTGCTGACCGGCTGGATGAGACGCCGGATATTTAGCAGGATAACGTGCCCATAGAACTCCTCGTTGCGGTATTCTTCGGCCTGTTGCGCATGAAAGCCATCGCCGCAGAGCCCGGGGATCGGTCCAATGGGAAAGGCGGTTGGCGCGATGAAATTCTGCGATTCGGTATGGTGTTTGAGGGTGAGGTTGTTGGCCACGCGGAGATCTTCGGCGCGCTGGACAAGGCGGAGGAGTCGGATGTCTTCCGCCTTGTCCCACGAGTTTTTCGACCAGTGGATGTGGGTGTCCCCACTGATCCAGCCGCGCTCCTGTATATCCAAAAAACGCGTCGAGCGCAGGGTCACCTCGCGCCGTTCGCCCGGGGCCAGATCGAGCGTTTCACCGACGACAGGATGCTCGAAGCCACGTTCCATCGTCAGGCGTACCGTGCTGGGGGGCACCGCGACTTCGAAGGTTCCGTCGCTGTAAAAGAACGGGAGGCTATAAGTCGCACCCCGACCGGTGAAAGCGAATGGGAGCAGGCTCTTTTCGGAGAGTGTGGGGTTCTCGGCGAACCTGGTGCCCTTGCGGTAGACGCCATCGGCGCCGAGCGCTCGCAGCCTGCCAGGGTAGGGGCGATCCGGGTCGGACTCTAACAGGCGTCCAAAAATGGTCGCAGGCTCGGTGAGTTTGACCGGCACCGAGATCTCCCCCGCACCGGTGGAAAGCGTCAGCACCCCGCCTTCGGGAATGACCCGCTGGGGGAAGTAGCGGGCGCTCCCGGCAGCGTCGAGCACCCGGGCGACCACCACCCGTGAAAGTCCGCGTACCAATGCTAGCGGCGCGGCATCGTCGGCATCCACCACTACGATCGCGCCCCGCTCAACGAGGTTCGTGACGGCGGACCGCGCGTCATCGAGCAGGCGGCCCGGGTTCCGGTGCACGGGCTCGTGGTGCCGGAGCCACCCGTCGTGGAGCCCCCAGGCCAGCGCCACCAGGTCGTCGGTATGCACGGTCGGTTCATGCTGCGCGAGGTAGAGAATGAGATCGACGAGGTTCGATGCTTCCCGGCGCATCTCCTCGTGCGTCGTCGTCTCAGGGGCAATGTCGAAAACGACGAGGGCGTCGCTGCGGAATCCGAGGTCCTGCGTGCCCTGACCGGCATTGGCCTGGAGGACGGCGGCGCGCTTGCCTGCATCTCGACCCCACAGGCGGAGCGTGCGGCGTTCGGTCGCCGCCCCGTTCAACGGGCCGTCCGGTCGGAGCGAAACCTTCAACCAGCGGTCGCGGGCCCCATCGTCGTCCCCATGCATCGCCTGCGCACTCTCGATGACCAGGGGGGCGGTCGTGCCCGCCGCATTCTCGATCACCATAGGAAACTCGGTCCACCGGTTCTGCACGAGGCGCGGAGCGGCGGTGCCGACATCGACTTTGACGCGCGCCTCGGGAGAAATGACGACGCGCAAAAGTGGCTCTCCGCCTGGGGGGGAGGCCGGTCCCGCCAGTGCGACGGCAGCAAGGAGGGCGGGGACGAATGGCCAGAATCGTATCATGGGACCGGTCTCGGGAAGGGTTGATGGAAGGGTTGATCGCCCGTGCCCGCAGACTATGATCCCTATCATGTCCGCCCCGATTTTACCAATCGGACTCGCCTTCGCATCTGCCCCCATTTTCCTCGGTTTCCAGTCGGCGGGCGCTGGGGTGCTCGCGTTCGACGTGCGGGACGCGGACGGCGAGCCGCTGCCCTGCCGCATCCAACTCGCCGACGACAGCGACACAGCGCACGCGCCCCCCGGGGTGCCCACCTGGGCGGGGGGATTCGTTTCCGAAGGGCAGACCGAGATCCAAGTGCCGCCCGGCCGCTACGCGTTCACGGTTGAAAAGGGGCCGGAGTGGGCCGCGGAGCACGGGGTCGTGGAAGTGGATGCCGACGCGGCGACGCGGGCGATTACCCTCAGCAGGATCGCGGATCTCGGCGCGGAGGGATGGTATGCGGGGGATCTCCACGTCCACCGGCCGCCGGAAGAGATGGATCTGCACCTGCGGGCGGAGGGCCTTGCCGTCGCCAGCCTACAGACCTGGTGGAACAAGACGGACCCATGGGGGGGGCAGGCACCGGACGATCCGGTCCGCGGTGAGCCCGGACGGCGGTTCCACGTCCTCGGTGGAGAGGACGAACGCGGGGGCGGCGCGGTTCTCTACCACAAGATGGACGCCACCATCGACCTGACGGGTGCGGCGCACGAGTGGCCGGCTTCATCGACTTTCCTCGACGAGGCCGAATCCGCCGGTGCTTGGGTGGAAATCGAGAAGCCGTTCTGGTGGGACACCCCGCTCTGGCTGGCCAGCGGGCACGTCGATAGCATCGGGATCGCGCACAACCACATGCACCGTGCGGGGGTGCTCGGCAACGAGGCGTGGGGGCGGGCGCGCGACCGTGAGCGCTACCCCGGCACCCATGGCAACGGTCTCTACACCCAGGATCTTTACTATCGGATTCTCAACACCGGGCTGCGCATCCCCCCATCGGCGGGGAGCGCCAGTGGAGTCCTTCCGAACCCGGTCGGCCACAACCGGGTCTATGTGCATACGGGCGACCACTTCGACTGGGACTCCTGGTGGGAGAGCTTCCGGGAGGGGCGTTGTTTTGTCACGAATGGTCCGCTCCTGCGCGCCACGGCCAACGGCGCGCTCCCGGGAGAGGTATTCGCTAGTGCCGTGCCGCTCGCCATCACGCTCGCTGGGAAGATCGACTCCCGGTTTCCGATCCGCTCGATCGAGTTGGTTGTGAACGGTAGGGCGCGGGAGGTTTCGCTGCCGACGAACTTTGAAGTCAGCGAGAGCGGGTGGTTCCTCGTGAGGGCGATCGCCGACGATGCCGCGACATTCCGCTTCGCTTCCACCGCGCCGTGGTATGTGGAGATCGATGGAGAGCCCATGCGCCCCGACCCATCCGCCGCCGCCTTTTTCCTCCGCTGGGCAGAAGAGCGTCGGGACGCGCTGGAAGCCTCGCTGACCGATGAGGCGCAGCGCCGGGAGGTGGTGGCTACGCACGAGCAGGCGGTGGCCTACTGGCGGGAACTCGCCCCCGGGAAGGTGGGCGCAAGCTGGCCGCTGGTCGATACGGTTGATGCCCAGCCGCTCCTCGTCCTCACCGAGCGGCTGGTGCAGGCGTTGGATGCCATCGGCCAACCGCTGCCGGAGGCAGATCGTGATCGCTTGCAGCGCCTGGCCGACGAGATCGATCCGACCGTCGTGGCGGGAGAGGTGCAGCGCGTGCTCGACCCCTACTGCCTCGCCGCTGCCGTGGCCGAGGTCGATGGTCCCTTGAATGTCGTCCGCGGAGCCGCCGCCGCCGAACTCTTCGACAACGGATGGCGGAATTATCTGGTCAAAGTCGTAAACCACGCCGGTGTCCGGGGCTCGCTCCAGATCGATAGCGAAGCGGCTCGGCCCATCCCGAATGCGCCCGCCGACGCCGTTGCCGGGCGCTGGCTTGAGCTGAGCACCTTCACCGGCAGACCGCTCGCCCGCGAGCTCAGCGGGCTCGCTCTCGAGTACAGGATCGCCCAAGTCTACGCACGTCCCGGTTCGACGAGCGGATCGGCACCGCGCGCCGCGCCCCTCGACTTCGCTATGGACGGTGTCGCCGGAAGCGGATCGCCCATCGTCCGCCGGTGGCGCTTCGAGTCCGGTACCGATGGGTGGGGCGATCCCAACCAGTGCACTCTGGCGGCCAGGGACGGCTCCCTCCACGTGGATTCGTCCGGCAGCGATCCGTTTTTTTCCACCTCCCTCGATGCCCGAGGAGGGCGCATGGTTCTCCGCTTCTGGGCGGAAAGCGATGAGGAAGGGGTGGGGCAGTTCTTCTGGTGGAACGAGGAGAGCCCCCAGGCCAGTCCGCAGAAGATGGAGTCGTTCCCACTCTTGGCGGGTGGCCCGAAAGAATATGAGATCGAATTCGAGGTCGAGGGGCGTCTCGCCGGTCTCCGCCTCGATCCGAACGGGAGCCCGGGTCACGTCCGCATCGATTGGATCGACCTCGCCAACGCGAGCGGCACCGGCGAGGGCTGGACCGCGCTGCCGGTCGACTGGACCGTCGCCCCCACCACGCCGGTGACCTTCGCCGTAGCCGACGCCGACGGCACCCCCTGCATGGGCTCGTTCACCATCCGCGACAGCCAGGCCCGGACCTACCCGCCGCAGTCCAAGCGTCTCGCGCCCGATTTTTTCTTCCAGTCCCAGATCTACCGGGAATCGGGGGAGACCATCGGCCTCCCGCCCGGCACCTACCAGATCACGTGTTCGCACGGCCCGGAGTCGGTGCCGGAGGAACGGGAGCTGATC
>CAZKYJ010000212.1:0-2813 GCA_964556355.1 uncultured Verrucomicrobiales bacterium
GGATCGGTGGTGGTCTTCCTCCCGCAGATCGTGCTCCTCTTCCTCTTTATCGGATTGCTAGAGAGTTCCGGCTACATGGCGCGAGCGGCCTTCCTGATGGATGGGGTGATGGCCAAGGCCGGGCTGTCCGGCAAGTCGTTCCTCCCGCTGTTCAGCTCCTATGCCTGCGCCATCCCCGGGGTGATGGCAGCGCGTACCATCGACTCCGCGAAGGAGCGCCTCGTGACCATTTTTATTGCCCCGTGGATGAGCTGCTCGGCACGCCTGCCGGTCTACTTCTTGCTGGTGCCGATGCTCTTGCACCGCGATGAGGGGCACTGGCTCCAGGCCCTCGTGCTCTTCGGGATCTACGTCATCGGCACGGCAACCGCCTACTTCACGGCGAAACTTCTGCGCAAGAAGCTCGGTCCGGACAAGGTGCCTTCACATTTCTTGCTCGAGCTCCCCCCCTATCACCGGCCGCAGTGGAGCTACATCTTCCGGCACGTCACCGGGCGGGCCTGGGCCTTCCTGCGCAAGGCGGGCACGGTGATCCTCGGCATCTCGATCGTGCTCTGGGCGCTGGAGACCTATCCCAAGGCAGAGGGCGACGGCCCGCAGGACCAACTCGCCCACAGCGCCATGGGTCGCATCGGTGCCGTCATCGAACCGGTGGTGGAACCGCTCGGCTTCGACGGGCGGACCGGCACGGCCATCCTCACCTCTTTCGCGGCGCGCGAGGTCTTCAACTCCTCCATGAGCATCCTCTACCAGATCGAAGAAACCGACGACGAGGCCGAGACCCGACAGAACCTCCGCGACCGCCTGGCCGCGGAAAAACGCCCCGACGGCAGGCCGCTCTTCACGCCGCTGATGGTGGTGAGCCTCCTCATTTTCTACATCTACGCGCTGCAATGCCTGCCCACGACAGCGGTCGTCGCACGCGAGGCCGGCTCGTGGAAATGGGCGATCGGCCAGTTCGTTTTCATGAGCGGTTTCGCCTACCTGGCGTCGCTGGCGGTTTTCCAAGTTGGATCCCTGCTCGGGTTTTGAGCCAACCATGTTCCCCCCCGACAACTGGCAGACCCCCGCCGCTCTCGCCGTCGTCGCGATCACCGTCGCGCTCTTCGTCGTCCGCTGGGTGCGCAGGAGAAAAGGAAACGGAAGAGGTTGCGGTGGAGGCTGCGATTGCCCGGTGAAGCCGCCGCCTCGCGGAAACCCGCCGTCCCACGAAGACCGCTAGCCGCGCCTCGCCACCGACCTGATTCCGTGGGCGCCCGCGCACATAGGACTTGCCAAGCGCGGCGGAGTTCGACAGTCTGGGCCAGCGACCACCGGGTTCCGGCCGACGGCGGCGTCCGCAATCGAGATTCACGTGATGAGAAACCGCTGCCCGCCCCGGTGTTTGCGGATCCCCCAGATCCCGCTGCCCCCGCCGTCGGAGGGGGGAATAACGCTATGATCTCGGAGTTCCGGCACCCGCGAGCAAACTGACTACCATTCGACCCCCAAATGTGCTTCCGCCAGATCCTCACCCCGCTCCCGCTCATGCTTGGGGGTGCGCTCCTTCTCGCCGGCGCCGCTCCCGCCCAGGTCTACGAAAGATTGTTCGATTTCACGCGGGCACGGGCGGCCGATCTGGAGAACAAAGGGTCCGGCCCCGGGGGCACCCTCGTTCAGGGTAGCGACGGCAACTTTTACGGGACAACCTTTTCCGGGGGGCTGACGCAATTTGGCGGGGTCAGCGGGGACAATGGCACGGTTTTCATGATGACGCCCACCGGGGAGGTGACCACCCTGGTCGAATTCACGAGGGACGGCGCCAGCAACCGGGGGCGCTTTCCGAGCGCGGGTCTGGTGGAGGGGAGCGATGGCGACTTCTACGGGACGACCTCGGCGGGGGGCGAATCCGACCACGGCACGGTTTTTAAAATGAGTCCATCCGGCGAGCTGGACACCCTCGTCGAGTTCACCGACAACTTTGCCACCAACAAGGGAGAAGATCCTTGTGCCGAACTGGTGGAGGGAAGGGACGGCAACTTTTATGGGACGACGCGACGCGGCGGAGACGGTACCGCCGGGGGCAGTGGCACGGTCTTCCGGGTGACACCGACCGGGATCCTGACCACCCTGGTGGAGTTCACGAGGAATGGGGTCTCCAACAAGGGGGCCTCTCCCATGGGGAGGCTGGTCGTTGGCGCGGACGGAGATTTCTACGGCACGACATCAGGAGGGGGCACCAACGGAAGCGGGACGGTCTTTCGCATGACTCTCGACGGAACGCTCACGACCATCGTCAATTTCGCAGGGGCGAATGGCCGGAGCCCTGAGGCCGGGCTCACCCTGGGTGCTGACGGCAATTTCTACGGGACGACCAGATTCGGTGGCACCCACGGCTTCGGGACCGTTTTCCGCATGGCGCCGGAGGGGACGCTTACGACCCTGGTGAATTTTACGGACGCCGGAACCGAGAACATCGGGAGGTGGCCACGTTGCGACCTGGTCCAGGGACCGGACGGCAGCTTTTTCGGCACCACCGGATGGGGTGGAGCCCACGACCAGGGAACCCTATTTCGGATGGCGCCGTCGGGAGAACTGACGACCTTGGCGGAGTTCTCCGGTTTCGAAGGAGATACCATCGGCGCCCGTCCGATCGAAGGGATGATCTTGGGAAGCAATGGGGACTTTTACGGGGTGACCAACAGTGGGGGGCGCGCCAACTTCGGAACCGTTTATCGGATGACTCCGGCCGGAGGACTGGCGACGATCGCAGAATTTGCCAAAGGCGGGATCTCCACCACCGGATACTTCCCCTTCGCCGGCTTGGAGCAGGG
>CAZKYJ010000212.1:2823-7498 GCA_964556355.1 uncultured Verrucomicrobiales bacterium
TATGGCGTGACCTTCCGTGGGGGGCGCTACGATCATGGCACCGTCTTCAGGGTGACTTCCGCGGGAGCGCTCGTTTCACTGGTGGAATTCTCCGGAGGAGGACTGCCCAATCCCGGAACCAGCCTCACCGAAGGATTGACGCAGGGCGAAGACGGCAGCTTCTATGGGGTGGCCGAGCGCGGCGGCGTGGACGACGTGGGAACCATCTTCAGGGTCACCCCGACCGGGTCACTGACCACGTTGGTGGAGTTCACCGAGAGCGAAGCGGCCACCCGGGGGACGCGGCCGTCTTCAAAACTCGTGCGGCATCCCGATGGGAACTTCTACGGCACGACGGCGCAGGGAACGGTGTTTCGCATGGGCCCTTCGGGTGAACTGACCACCGTGGCCACTGTCGGCGGAACCGATCCACAGTCGTTGGTCCTGGCCAGCGACGGGAACTTTTACGGGACGACGAGGATCGGCGGATCCAGCAACCTGGGAACCATTTTCCGGGTGACACCGGGCGGCGTGGCCACCACGCTCGTGAGCTTCACCGGAACCGGCGGAAGCAATAAAGGGCACAACCCGTTTGGGGCTCTCGTCGAAGGCAGTGACGGCAATTTCTACGGCACCACCCACAACGGAGGTTCGGGCGGAGGAACGTTCGGGAACGGCACGGTGTTCAAAATGACCCCGGCGGGAATCCTGACGACCCTGGTGGAATTCGACACCACCAGCGGCAGCAATCCCGAAGCCGGCCTCGTCGAAGCCCCCGACGGCTTCTTTTACGGAACCACCGCCAGCGGGGGAGCCTACGGCTTTGGGAACGTCTTCCGGATCGCAGCGGACGGGACGCTCTCCACCGTATTCGACTTTATCTCGCGGGAGTCGGGCACCACCTCCGCACCCTTGATTCTCGGGGCGGACGGCAATCTCTATGGCACGTCCGGCGGCCCCGACGGAACGGTCTACCGGCTGGTATTTCCCGGCGCCCCCTTGGTGGACGGGCTGGCAGCGCGGGAGGATCCGGCAGGGGTCCTCGTAACGGCGATCGCCAACGCCCGGGGCTCCATCACCGGGGTGCAGCTCGAGTTCGGCTCCGACGGATCCACCTTCCCCAACGTGCTGCCGGTCACGGTCAATCTCACCGGCTACCAGAACGTCACGCTCGGTCAGACGCTGACCGGCCTCGACGCCGGCGCCACCTATTACTACCGTTTCCGCGCGACCAGCCCCGCGGGGGAAACCGTCAGCACCGTGGAAAGCTTCAACACCCTCGCGCCGCCAATCGTTGCCACCGCCCCGGCATCCGAAGTCGCCCGCGACCTCGACCATCCCGATCCCAACGCGAATGGGAGCGCGCGCCTCGATGGCACCGTCAATCCCCGCAACCACCAGACCACGGTGGAGTTCGAGTACGGGCCCGATGAAAACTTCACGTTTTCGACCGTCGTCTCGATCCTGCCCATCACGGGAAACGCGGTCACGCCGGTGTCCTTGCCCATTACCGACCTCCTCCCAGGGACGGCGTATTTCTACCGGATCGTCGCGACCAATGCCGGGGGCACCACCTTCAGCGGCACCGAAAGTTTCACCACCCTGACCGACCCGATCGCGCTGGCGCTTCCCGCGACGGCAGTCACCAACGACGGCGCCACCCTGCTGGGCTCGGTCAATGCCCTCGGCTCGGCCACCACCGTGGTTTTCGAGTACGGAACCGACAATGTGAATTTTCCCAATTTCGTAGCTGCCACCCCGGGGACCGTGGGGGGAAACGTCGCGGTCGCCGTGAGCGCCACGCTCACCTCCCTCCCCCAAGCCGAGAACTACTACTACCGGGTGAGGGCGACGAGCGCGGGGGGCAGCGGGACCAGCGCCCCGCTCGCCCTGAATGTCGACGAGCTCTCCCAGTTCGGCCAGACCTTCCCCGGGGCGGCAGATCCCGCCGACGGGTTCATCGTGGTGACCCTTTCGCCGCCTGGGATCGCTGGTGCCTGGCGGTTCGTGGGCGAGCAGGGCTGGCGCAATTCGGGGATTCCCGTGAGCGGACTCACCACCGGTGACCGCGAGGTCGAGTTCCGTCCCGTCCCCGGTTTCCAGCAACCGCTCCGGGAACTTGTCAGCGTCATCAGCGGTGATCCGGCCGTCATTCTCGACCGGGAATACTATCCGCTCGCAGGATCCGTCGACGGCGGAACCCTCGTCGTCACTCTCAAGCCGGAATCGATCACGCTCCCGTCCGTCCCGGTCGCCGATCGCGCCCAATGGCGCCTCCTTGGCGAGGGCGACGGGGCGTGGCGCGACAGCGGTAGTGCCGCCCCGAACCTCTTTCCGGGAACCCACCTGATCGAGGTCAAGCCCGTCCCGCTCCGGGCGACCCCGCCGACCACCGCCGTCATCATCGCCGAGAACAACACCAGCCCGGTCACCATCACCTACCGCTTGGCGGACTCCCCGAACGGCGCACCCCCGGGCGTTTTACCATTCGAGACGGTCGCCTCCGGAGACGCCGCGACCCCCGGAGCAAACCCCTTCACTTTCGTCGGCCAGCTGCGTAGCGACCAGGGGGCGGGATCCGGATTTGCCGTCAATCCGCGCGTGGTCGCCACGGCCGCCCACGTCGTCTACGACGACGGCAGCTTCGCCTACGTCACCGGTCTCAACTGGTCGTTCCAGCGGGACAAGGGAACCCACGAACCGCTCTCCATCAATCCACGCGGCCTGTATATCTACGATGCATACTCGTCCCGGCAGGTCGCCGAGGACGCTCCGGGAGAGTCGACTCCCCCGACGCAAAACCTCGATGTCGCCGCCCTCTATTTCAACACGGCCGCCGCGCGCGGCGGCGCTGGAGGCTTCCTCGCCAGCGATGCCACGGACAATGAATGGCTGCTCTCCGACGCCCTCAAAACGATCGTCGGCTACCCCGTGGATACCGTCGGATTGTCTAGTCAGGGACGGATGCACGCGACACCCCCGGCCGACGTGGATTTCGTCAGGGTCTCGGGCGTCGATCCCGGCACCGATCCGTCGACCATCCCGACCTCCCAGCTCCCCTACCGGCTCTACACGACCGACGACGTCACCAGCTATGGCGGAAACTCCGGCGGACCGGTCATGGTGCAGTTCGAGGATGGCGCCTGGTACCCCGCCGCCATCTATTTGGGAGGATCGGACCAGACGGTGGTGCGGGCGATCGATAGCTCGGTCATCACCTTGATAGACAAAGCGAACACCTCCGCCAACGGCGGCGGCGACAGCACGGGCGGTGGTAGTTCGCTGGTGGAAGCCATGGTCACGACCGAATCGCTTGACCGCGGCTACCTCAGCGTCGTCATCAACGGCCCTGCCGCCGGCTGGAAGATTGCTGACATCGATCTCGCATCAGCCCCGTTCCGGCGTTCGGGCCAGACGGTCTCGATCCGGTCCACCGAGGGCTTCACCATCACCTTCGAACCCGTGGACGGTTGGCTGAAGCCACCCGACACCCTCGTCAGCGTGACGCCCGGAATCATCACCACCATCACCGGCGACTACGCCGAGCCCGACAACATCGAGACGTGGACGGCCACCCTGCTCACCGGCGAGGGGGTCACAACCGGGAATGGTCCTCTCGATGATTTCGACCTCGATTCCCTACTCCACATCGTCGAGTTCGCCTTCCACCTGAGCCCGACCCGACCCGATCACGCCTACCTTGTCCCCGGCACCGGCACCTCCGGCCTCCCACACATCGGAAGGGTCGGCTCCGGCGACGACGCCCGGCTCCGCATCGAGTTCGTCCGCCGCAGGGCCTCCTCGAACCCCGGCATCACCTACATCTGCGAGTTCGGCGATGGCTTCGGGCAGGGCGACTTCGCCCCTGCCACGGAAGCCGAAACCGTCACCCCCATCGATGAAGTCTGGGAGCGCGTCACCGTGGATGACGCGGTCGCCACCCAAACGGAGTCCCACCGCTACGGCCGCGTTCGCATCCAGCTGCCGGCGCCGCCATCTCCCTGAATCCCCATCCCATTGCCCTGGCGCCCCCCGCTCGAACCCCTGGGTGCCCACCGCCACGACCGAATCCACTTGTCACCCCTCCCGTATCCCGCCATATTTTCCAGCCATGAACCCCCGCCTCTCCCCTTTCCTCCTTCCCGCCATCGCCCCCGTTTTGGTGGCCGCCTCGCTCGGCACCAGTTTGGCCCAGTCGGACGGCGATGCCCGCGAGATCGACCGCCCGCTCGATGCCCTGGTCGAGGACGAGGACCTGTGGGCGATGACCACCGCCGAGTTCGAAGAAAGTTTCAAGGACGCGAGATTCCGGTGGAACTCGGACGCCAAGGCCACCGCGCGCTTCGTCGGCAGCGGCCTGGGGCTCTGGGGCGAGCCCGTGGGCGAAACCTTGGTCGACTTCCGGGACGGCACCCTCTGGCGGGTCGGGATCTCGATCTACAACCGGGGTGACGACCGACCGCTGGACGAAGAGCCGTTCAACGCTCTCATCGATGCATGGAAAACCCGGATCAGCGAGAAAACCGGCAGCGAGGCGATCGACCGCGGCCGGAGCAGCACGAGCGCCGTCCGCGCCGAGGGCTTCCTCTTCCAAGACCCCACGACCACCCGGCTGCTCGAATACAGTGACCAGCTGGAGGTGAAATCGCGCGACATTCCCTACCGCGCCGAATTCCTCAAACTCCGGCTCGCCCAG
>CAZKYJ010000213.1:0-3157 GCA_964556355.1 uncultured Verrucomicrobiales bacterium
AAGACGCGGTGGCCGCGGGCAATCTGCTGGCGGAGAAGCTGCGGGACGGGGAGGTGGTTGCCGGGGATTTGCAGGCGGTGCGCCGGCGCCGGCTTTTTCCGACGCGGGTGACCCAGTGGGTGCAGGTGCAGGCACAGAACCGGATTCTCGCGCCGATCATCATCGGGCGGACGACGGCGCCGGAGGCCCCACTGCTGTTCCGGTTGATCGATCGGGTGCCCTTTTTGCAGAAGTGGATGGCGGCAGCCGTCGGCTTGGGAGCGCGCCCCGAGCATGTGGGGGATTGACTCGGCGGGCGTCGCTGACTTCTTCCTGGGCGCGATCATCGATTGCGAGAGCGGGGAATGGCGGGATGGTGGAACGATGAAACCCACCCATTTCCTTGTTGTGTTGGCGGTGCTTTTGCCTGGTTGGTTGGTGGCGGTGGGCGCCCCGCCCGTGGGGGAAAAGCTCGTCTATAAGACGGCTCCGGATAGAGGCGAGCTCGTCCTTTACGTGACCAAACCGGATGATTGGAAGGCGTCAGATTCTCGCCCGGCCATCCTGTTTTTCCATGGTGGTGGTTGGACGGGCGGCGCACCCGGCCAGTTCACCGCGCATGCCGAACACCTGGCCGAAAAGGGGATGGTGGTCTTCCAAGTGCAGTATCGGTTGCTGGACAAGAAGTCGAAGGATGCTCCCGAGACCTGTGTCGAAGATGCGCGCGACGCGATGCGATGGGTGCGGGAACGGGCGGGGGAGTTCGGGATCGATCCGGAGCGTATCGGGTCGGGAGGGGGGTCGGCGGGTGGGCATCTGGCGGCGTATCTCGGGATGGTGCTGCCCGAAGGCGACGCGGGGAAGGCGAACGCGATGGTTCTTTTCAACCCGGTGCTGGACAACGGGCCGGGCGGATGGGGGCACGGTCGGGTGGGAGAGCGCTACCAGGAGTTTTCGCCGTTTCACAACGTGTCACCGGATGATCCGCCGATGCTGGTGATGAGCGGGGAGAAAGACGCGCTGATCTCGCCGGAGACCTTTGCCAAGCTGAAGGCGGCATCGACCGCGGCCGGGGTAAGCTGCGAGGTGCGGATCACGCCCGATGCCGGGCACGGCTACTTCAACAAGAGCCCGTACTACGAGGAAACGGTGGCGCAGATGGACGCGTTCCTGGCGGATTTGGGTTGGATCGACCGGCGTGGAGAGTGATCCCGATGGCGGTTTCCGGGGGAGCGGGTGGGGCTGCCGATTCAGAGGGCGGCGAGAACTGCTTTCAGAGCACGCTCGGGTTTCAGTTCGTTCATGCAGCGGAAGTCGATGGGGCATTCGCGGAGGAAGCAGGGGGAGCACTCGACGTGCTGCCGGAGGATGGTATGCCCGGTGCCGAGCGGGCCCGTCCAGGCGGGCTCGGTGGAACCGAAGACGGCGACGACAGGAACCCCGAGCGCGGCGGCCAGGTGCATGGTGCCGGTGTCGTTGGTGAGGAGGGGCGTGCAGGTCTTCAATTCGTCCATGAGTTGGGCGAGAGTGGTTTCGCCAATGCGGTTCCGGCAGCGGTTGGCGGGAAGCGCGTCGGCGATGGTCTGACCAACAGCCGCGTCGGCGGCGACACCGAACAGGGAGACCTCTAGGTCGGAGCAGGCGTCCACGGCTCCGGCGGCCACCCGGGCGAAGTTCTCGGCGGGCCAGCGTTTGGCCGGACCGTATTCGGCCCCGGGGCAGATGCCGAGACGGGGCACCGTCGGTTTGTTCGGGCGATCCGGGTAGGCTGCGGCGATGGCTCCCTCGGTGTCGGCACCGAGTTTCTTGGCGAGGTGGAGGTAGTGGTAGACGTGGTGGAGCGGCGGGCCATCCGGTGCCGGGGCGGGCTTGACGACGGTGTCGAGAAGCTTGTGGCGGAACGAGCCGCGGTAGCCGACGATCTCCGGGACGCGAGCCAATTTGGCCTCCAGCGCCGAGCGGGTGGAGTTGGGGAGCAGGAGGGCGACGTCGAACGGGACGGCGGCCTTGATGCGGCGGGCGGTGGCGAGGGACGATTCCTTCTTCGGGCGGGTGACGACCGCGTCGACGCACGGCTGGCGCTCCCAGAATCCGGCGAGGTTCTCGTTGCAGAGGATGGTGAGATGGAGGTCCGGGCGACCGGTGCGGATGGCGGCCACGGCGGGGAGCGCCATGCAGGCGTCGCCGAGCCAGTTCGGGCTGCGGACGAGGAGGCGGAAGGGTTTGAGATCGGCTTCGGACATGCCAAGTGGGAGGGTGATCCCGCGCTTGTAGCGCGACAAGAGGAAGTTGGGCTGGGGGGTTTTCCAGCGGCGGTGCACCCAGAACCAGTCGGCCGGGGAGCGGTCGATGAGGGTCTCGGTGCTGGCGGCGGCGAGGGCGGTGAGGGCGTTGGTGTCGCGATCTTTGTGGAGGGGGCCGAGCTCGTCGGGATTGATCGGCGGGAGGGTGACGACTTTCCAGCGGGCGATACCCACCGTCGTAACACCGATGGGGATGATCGGGCAGCCGGAGCGGGCGGAGAGAATGGCGGCGAGGGTCGAGGTGGAGGCGAGGCGTCCGAAGAAGGGGATCCACACGCCTTTGTCGCCCGCGTGTTGATCCACGAGAACGCCGAGGCCGGCCTGGTTGGCGAGCGCTTGCATCGGTCGGCGGAACCCCTCGCTGCGGTCGAAGAGCGTGTAGCCCGCTCGGCTGCGGAGGTAGCGGACATGCCGGTCGAGAAACGGATTGCCGAGCGGCTGGTAGAGCGAGGTGCGCTCGGCGAGCCCGGGCGAGGTTTCGGGGAGCTGGGCAAGGAGTTCCCAGCAGCCCATGTGGGGGATGGCGTAGATGAAACCGAGACCGGCATCGACGACGGCGCGGACGCGTTCGATGCCCTCGATTTCCACGTAGCGGACGGCGTCGTCGTTGGGCATCCACGCGATCTTGATTCCGCAAAGCAAATTCGATCCGAGCCGGGAGAACGACCGGCGCGCGAGCTTCCGGGGAGCGGGGTGGTCGGGGTAGGCGATCCGGATGTTACTGAGCGAAAGGCGGCGGTAGCCCGGAAAGAGGTAGTAGGCTGCCGTGCCGACGCCGCCTCCGAGAAGAAAGGTGACCGGGAGAGGGAGGATGCGGACGAGCGTTTCGAACGCGCGGAACCCGGCGTAGGCGAGCCATTGGACGGTGGAGATGG
>CAZKYJ010000213.1:3167-7487 GCA_964556355.1 uncultured Verrucomicrobiales bacterium
GGCGGCCTTTTTCACTTCCGATAGATGTCCTGCAGCGGGTGCTCGTCGAGGAGGTTCGGCTGGATGCCGCCGAGCTTCTCGGGATGGTAGAACTGGACGCCGACGTAGAAGTAGATCGGGGCGACGACGGCCTGTTCGTCGAGGAGGAGCCGCTCGGTCTCGCGGAGGATTTCGTAGCGGGTTTCGGGATCGGGCTCGCGGGCAGCCTCGGCGACGAGCGCGTCGTAGTCCGGATCCGCGAATCCGGTACGGTTGTTGCCAGAGCCGCTGATGAACATGTCGAGGTAGGTCGAGGGGTCGTTGTAGTCGCCCACCCAAGACGAGCGGCCGAGATCGTAGTCGAGCGCCTTGAGGGTCGCGAGATAGACTTTCCATTCCTGCTTTTGCAGGGCGACCTCGACTCCGAGGACATTTTTCCACATGCTCTGCAGCTCGACGGCGATCGAGCTCTCGATGGTGAGCGTCGGGTAGAGGTAGGTGACGAGCGGGAATCCTTGGCCGCCGGGAAAGCCGGCGCCGGCGAGGAGTCGGCGGGCCTTCTCCGGATCATAGGCGAGCCCGGTCGGGGGCTCGTAGCCGCGCCCGGTGCCGGGGGGGACGAGGGTGGCCGCGGGGCGTTCCCCGTTTCGCGTGATCTTTTCGACGATGCGCTCGCGGTCGATGGCGAGGGCGAAGGCCTGGCGGACGCGGGCGTCGTCGAACGGTTCCCGCGTGGTGTTGAATCGGGTGAAGTAGCTCCCGAGGAAGGGGGCGGTGTGGAACCAGTCTTTTCCCCGCAGGGCCCCGAGGAGGGTGACGGGGATGAGTCCTTTGTCCATCATGAGGTCGGCCTCACCGGTCATGAAGAAGTTGAGGGCGGTGTTGGCTTCGTTGATCGGGAGGACGTCGATACTGGCGAGATCGACGTTGGCCTTATCCCAGTAGGTTTCGTTGCGGGCGAGGCGGATGCGGTCGTTGAGCCGCCACGCTTCGAGGGTAAAGGGGCCGTTGCCGACGAGGAACTCGGGCTTGATCCACTCGTCGCCGGCGGCTTCGAGGGTGGGCAGATGGACGGGTAGGAAGGTGACGAAGGCGCAGAGATCGAGGAAGTAGCTGGTCGGTGCGATCAGGTTGACGACGAGGGTTCGGTCGTCCGGTGCGGTCGTGGCGAGGGCGTCGGGCGGCTCCTTCCCTTCGTTGATCGCCTGCGCCCCCATGAGAGGGAACATGAGGGAGGCGTAGTCGCTCGCCGTGGCCGGGGCGAGCGTGCGCCGCCACGAGGCGACGAAGTCACTGGCGGTGACGGGATCGCCGTTTGACCAGACGGCATCCTCCCTGAGCTGGAACGTATAGCGGGTGCCGTTTTCCGAGATCTCCCATGATTCCGCCACGCCCGGGACAGGTTCGCCCTTCTCGTCGAATCGGGTCAGGCCTTCGAAAAGGGCGCCGGCAAGGCGGCCCTCGGGCTGGCCGGTGATGTAGGCGGGGTCAAGCGTCTCGGGCTCAACGCCGTTGATGAAAACGAGATCGGCGGGCGGATCGTCCGGCGCGCAGGCCGGGACCAGGAGTGCGAACGCAGCGACGGCGAAAAAAGGGCGCACCGGAGAGAGCCGCGCGCGGCGGCGGGCTGACAGGGAAAAGACCTTACTGGGAATCCGCCGGGGCTGCCGGTGCCTCGTCCGCGGCTTCCTCGATCGGCTCCGTGGTGGAATCGTCGGCGGCGGGCGGCGCGGCCTCTTCCATCGGGGCATCGTCGATCGCGTCGAGCGGTGTGGTGTCGAGCAGCGAGGTCTCGGGCTCGGGGAGCGCAGAATCGAGATCGAGAGAAATGTCCGGGGCGGAGGTTTCGGGAAGCGTCGTGGGCTCGGGGAGTTCGATGGGGGCGGGGCCGTCGGGGACGACGGGTGCCGCCGGATCGTCCATTCCGGCGGCGGGCTCGGCGCCGGTCGTGGTGGCGGTTTCGGACTCGGGGGCGAGGAGCCCCTTGCCCAGATCTTCGTCCGTGGCCTCGTGTTTGGAGACGAGGACGGCCAGGGCAGTACTGGCAACGAAGTAAAAGACGGCGAAGTAGATGGTGCCGCGCTGGAGGACGTTGGTGGTCTGTGCGCCGAACATCGAGTCGGTCATGCCGCCACCGAAGGCGGCACCGAGCCCCTCCTGCTTCGGGCGCTGCATGAGAATGACGAGCACCATCAGCACACAGGCGAAGATGAGGAGAACCGTGAGGAGCGTGATCAGGATGGACATGGGCGGGGAAGATGGGCGGCAAAGCCGCAAGTTTCAAGTTCTCAGTTTTCAGTTTTCGGGACGATCCGCAGGAATCTGCCCTAAAAAACTCAAAACCGCTCCCCGAATGCGCCCCGTGAGGTCAGAGGGAGTTTAAAAACTTCAGCAGGTCAGACCGTTTGTCCGCGGGGAGATTCTTGAAGGCATCGCGGGATTCCGCGGCCTCGCCACCGTGCCAGAGGACGGCTTCTTCGAGGTTTCGGGCACGCCCGTCGTGGAGGAAGTGGGTGTGGCCGTTGACGGCCTCGACGAGGCCGATTCCCCAGAGCGGTGCGGTGCGCCACTCCCGGCCGTCGGCTTCGAATTCGGGGCGGCCATCGGCCAGATCGGCACCCATATCATGGAGGAGGAGGTCGGTGTAGGGATGGATGGTTTGGTCGGCGAGCTCGGGAAGGGCGGCGTCGGCGGCCGTCCGGAGGGTCGGGGTGTGGCAGGCCGTGCAGTTGAGCGAGGCGAAAAGTGCTTTCCCGCGGAGGACTTCCGGGTCGGCGTGATTCCGCCGGGCGGGCGGGGCGAGCGTTCGGAGGTAGGTGGTGACGCGGTCGAGCGTTTTCTCCCCGATCTCGGGATCTTCGGAGGTGAGCGCGGCAGGGGGGACGTCGGAGGCCTCCATGGCGGCGAGTTGCCCGGCGGTGGTGTTCTCTTCGCGGCAGAGATCCGAGGTAATCCCGATGTCTCCCCGGAAGGCACTCGCCGTCTGCTGGAGGAGGCTCGGCTGCCCGGACTTCCAGCCAAATCGTCCCAGCACGGTGGTGTTTGTGGCGATGTCCCAAACCCGGTTCGGCCGACCGGAGATCCCGTCAGCATCGCTGTCGGCCGGGTCGGCGAGTGCGAGGATCGCGGATTCCGGAACCGCCTCCAAAAGGCCGAGCCCGGTGACGGCTTGGGCGACGCGCGGGCTCATGAGAAGGTCGTCGCCGGGGGATCCGTAGGCAAACTCAAGTTGATAGGTGGGGCGGCGAAGGCGGTAGGCGGTGCCGTCGGGGTAGCTGCCCGCGACTTGCTCGTAGCGGATCTTGGTCCGCCCTTCCGGGGTGATACCGGGGAGGGCGCGCTCGTTGAGCTGGTCTCCGTAGATCTCATGTGAGACGACGCCGGCTCGCGCGTCGCGGCCCGGGACGCTCAGCCGGACGAGCATCGAGACCATCGGCTCGCCGGGTTCCGGTGGGGTTCCGCGGCCGTCCTTAAAATGGCAGCCCGAGCAGGAGCGCGCCTGGAATAGCGGGCCGAGCCCGTCGCGCCCGGCGGTCGACGACGGCGCCTCCACCCAGTTCTGGTTGAAGAAAGAATTACCCACCACGTGCTCGCGCCGATGCTGGCGGGAAATATTGGCCAACGGCATGGAAAAGGCGTTCCGACCGGTGGCGAAGACGGTGGTGTCGCCCCCCGAGAGTTCCTCCCCGGGCTCGATGGGAAAATCGTCCGCCCGGGCGGCGGGCGCGAGCAACGCCGAGACCACGGACAGGGCGCAAACCAGAGGTCGGACCATCGCGATAATCAGTCGATGACTTTCGCGTCGATGATGCGTTCGCGGGCGCCGGCATCCCCGGATGGGGGCGATTGCCCGGGGGGCGACGGGGTGACGATTTTCACCTTGTCCGAGAGGTAGCGGCCGAGCTTTGCGCGCACCACCGCGCGGACGGGGGGCAGCAGCAGCGCGAACCCCATGGCATCGGTGAGGAAGCCCGGGGTGAGGAGGACGGCACCGGCGACGAGGATCATGAGCCCGTCCATCACCTCGACATGGGGGATCCGCCCTTCCGAGGCGGCCTTGCGATAGCGCTCCAGGGTGCGGAGCCCCTGCTTTTTCGTTAGCCACGCACCGAGAATTCCGGTGAGGACGATGGTGGCGAAGGTGGCCGGGAGGCCGATCTCTTGCCCCACGGTCCAGAAAAGGTAGAACTCGATGATCGGGACGCCGATAAAAATCAGGAGGAGGCGGCCAAGCATCCCCCAAGATGCCCCCGATCCACAACGAAGCCAACCGCACGAAATGGTCGCAGGAGGAGGCGGCCAAGCATCCCCCAAGATGCCCCCGATCCACAACGAAGCCAA
>CAZKYJ010000214.1:0-7471 GCA_964556355.1 uncultured Verrucomicrobiales bacterium
ATCATGGTCGGAGAGTCGCTGCGCGGCGTCATCTCGCAGCAGCTCATCCCCCGCACCGATGGCCAAGGGCGCGTCCTCGCGCTGGAGGTCCTCGTCAATAGCCCCGCGGTTGCCAACTGTATCCGCGATGGGAAAACCTTCATGCTCCCCGGCGTCATGCAGACGGGCAAAAGCGTCGGGATGAAACTGATGGACGATTCCCTCAAAGAACTCTACAACCGGGGGCTCATCAGCCAAGACGAGTGTCTCGCCCGGGCCGAAGATAAAGGCGAAATGGCCAAACACTTCCAAAGCTAGCCCCTCTAACCCCGCCCACCGCTTCCATCAGTTCCCCCGATCCCTATGGCTAAAATCGACGAATTCTTCAAAATCCTGGTCGAGTCCGGCGGCTCCGACCTCCACCTCAGCCAGGGCGAACCGCCCAAGGTGCGCGTCCACGGCGGCATCCGGAAGATCGCCGACGACATCCTCACCGAGGAGGTCATGGACTCGATGCTCCAGGAGATTTGCACGCCCAAAGCGTGGCAGCGCTACATCAAGACCGGCGACCTCGACTTCGCCTACGAGATGGATGCCGAGTCCCGCTTCCGGTGCAACTACCTCAAGCAGGCTAACGGGTTCGCCGCCGTCTTCCGACTCATCCCGACGGAGATCGCCTCGCTCGAGCAGCTCGGCGTCCCCACGGTGATCAAAGAGTTCGGCCACCTCCGGAGCGGTCTCGTCCTCGTGACCGGCCCGACCGGATCCGGCAAGTCCACCACCCTCGCCGCCCTTCTCGACTACATCAACGTCAACTTCTCGCGCCACATCGTGACGGTCGAGGAGCCCATCGAGTTCGTCCACCGCAACAAGCAGTCGATCATCACCCAGCGGGAGGTTCCCATCCAGACGCCGTCGTTCTCCGACGGCCTCCGTGCCGCCCTGCGGGAGGACGCTGATATTGTCCTCGTCGGAGAGATGCGGGACCTCGAGACCATCTCGCTGGCGCTGACGGCGGCGGAGACCGGCCTCCTCGTCTTCGGCACCCTCCACACGAACAACGCCCGCAAGACGGTCGACCGACTCATCGACGTCTTCCCGGCCGACCAGCAGAGCCAGGTGCGCACCATGCTCTCGGCCTCCCTCCGCGGGGTCATCGCCCAGCTCCTCATGAAAAAGGCCGACGGCAAAGGCCGGGTCGCCGTCAACGAGATCATGGTCTCCACCCCCGCCGTCAGCGCCATCATCCGGGAGGGCGCCACCCAGAAGCTTTACGACGTCATCATGGGTGGTAAGTCCCGCGGCATGCAGTTCATGGACGAGGCGATCTGGGCCAAGCTCAAAGACGGCGACGTCACACCGCTCGAGGCCTACATGAAAGCGATCGACAAGAACCGCTTCAAGAACTTCCTCCCCGAAGAGTACGCCGGGGTCGGTGCCGCTTCCGGGGCGGAGGGTGACAAACCGAAGTAGGTGGGGGCGTAGCGGACGGCGCGGCACTATTCCTGAGATCGCCCACCCTCGCCCGACGGGCTGCTCACCGCCGGGAGGTCGCGTTCGATCCCCCGCTTGTCGAAGAGCCGGTTGAGCTGGGCCTCGACCGCTTGGCTGAAGATCGGATTGTCCGCGGTGTCGATCTTGCCACCTCCGAAAACCTTCAGCTGACTACAGCGGAAACACATCAGGATATCGACGTCAACGTCCGCGGTGGCCAGCCGGAACCCGTGGCGGGGCATGAAATCACAGAGGAACATTCCTCCGGGAACGATCTGATCCCGGAGGAACTGAACCCACCGCCCGGCCGCGCCCTCGCCATCGATGGTGACCGAACCGAGTATCGGGTAGTCGTGAAACCTCGGCAGGTCCAACAGATGGCGAGTGTCGTCGTCCAGTTCCAGTTCTCCAGCGCCCGCCCGTTCGGGGAAAAGCGAGAAAACCGTGAGCTTGGTAACCGCCGGCGGCAGGCGCGATCCGAGCGCCGCCGCCGCTGCCTCGATTCTCGCGACGAGCGCGGGTCCGAGCGCGGGATCCCGCGTGCTCACGAACCGCCTCCACGTGGCGAACCCTTCTTCCACCTCAGCCCCGGTCAGTTCGGGGCTGAGATCCGGCACCCGCAGCAATCGTGCGGTGCCGGATTCCTCAGCCTGACCGTAGACCGGAGCCCGCCCCGGAGCGAGCGCGACAAGCCCGGCGAGCACGCCCACAACGACCCGTCGTAACGCCGACCGCCGGCGCCGCTCGACCTCTGACGAAGCCGAAGCCACCGCCGGGCTTTGGGCGTGATTGGTGGTCTCCATCGCAGTCATTGCCTCGCCCCGGACGGGGCGCGGGGCAAGCAACATCGGAACCGTATGCCTCGCGCCGGCTCCATCGCGCCGGTTCACGGCAGCCTCGCCACCAACGAGGCCGTTGCGATCCCGATCACGAGGCAGGCGAGCCAGAGGACGGTCCCGCCGAGACCATACAGGTGGAACCCGACCACGGGTGCGAGAACCATGCTGCCGCTCCACATCAGGCCAACGATGCCCATGTAGCGCCCACGCATGTCGGGCGGTGCCAGTTTGGCAGTGTAGGCCGAAGCGGTCGGCATGCTGAGGATCTCCCCGAGCGTGAAGATGACAACCCCGGCGACGAGGACGGACACCAGGCCACCCGGCAGCGCAAAAAGTGCGAAGCCGACGCCGAATAGGAGATAGCCGAAAGCCATGACGTGGCGGTCGCGGAAGCGGGTGGTGAACCGGGTGAGAGGCAGCTCGAAAATGACGACGAGCACACCGTTGAGCCCGAGAAGGATGCCGTAGAGCCGCTCGTCGAATCCGACATCGAGCACGTGCGCACCGAAAGTCGAACTCATCTGAAAAAGGAGGAAACCCACCCCGAGATAGCTCGCCAACATCTGGAGGAAGACCCGGTCCCGCACCGCCACCCGAAACGCCTGCGCGAGGTTCGCCCCCATCTGGACTCCCTGCACCCCTTTCGGTAGAAACGACCAAGCGATCGCCCCGTAGAGCAAGCAGGTCACGGCCTCGCCGATGAAGAGGTAGTTGTAGGAATAGCGGGCGAGCAGCCCGGCAGTCGCCGGACCGAAAGCCCACCCCGCATTGAGACAGGTCCGAAAGGTGGCAAAGGCCACGACGCGCTGGCCCGGCTCGGTGAGATCGATGATCAGCGCAGTACCGGCCGGCCGGTAGAGCTCGGCAGCCAGACCCGCGAAGACGGAAAACGCCACGAGGGCCGGCAGCGACTCGGCCGTGGAGAGCAGCAGCATCGCCGCCGCGCCACCGACCATGGAGAGCACGATGGTCTTGCGTCGCCCGAAGCGGTCGGCCAGGAGACCTCCCAGTACCGACGCGCCGACATTGCCCACGCCATAGCCCGCGAGCGCCAGACCGGCATCCCCGAGGGAAAATCCGCGCCTCGTCAGGTAGAGGGTGAGGAAGGGCACCACAAACGTTCCGAACTTGTTCACGAACGTCCCGATGCAGACTACCCAGACCGGTCCCGGGAGCGCGCGGACGCTCTCCCAGAGCGTGGGCTCGGGCGGTGGCATGGCTTCGGTGGTGGCTACGGGCGGCTTCATTGCATTCACGGACACACAAAAAAACCCCGCCTCCGTTCAGGATGGCAGGGTTCGAAATGGTTTCGGTCTCTGGTCGTCTCTCTAACTCCTCGCTCGTGTCCTCGAGCCATCGACCAATGGGATACCGAATGCATCTCCCCTGCCCTGCGCCGGTTTCCAGCCGGTGGCAAGCATCCGGCGATTCCGTACCGCGGTGTAAGCGGTGGAGCAATTCAGCTGGGTTTGATGGAGGGAGCAACTCATCGGCAGGAGAGAGTTCCCGAGAATTCCACGTTCGTCAACCCCACAAAAGTATTGACTTACTTCCGCGATGTTCTGACCCGGGGGAACCAATGGCTCATCGCCACCCTGGCGCCCCCCCGTTTGGCTTCGGAGGAGATACGACGAGCGACGACGGGGCAAACCGCCTCGACGAAATCGCCACCTGGACCGATACCGACATCCTGCCCGAGATTGTGGCGGAAGCCGCCGGTGGCAATGCGACCCCCACCGACGATTGCGTGGTTTCCACCCCACCGCCCGCCGCTTCCACCAAAGATTCTTCGGCGGGGCTCGACCGGTGGACGACCAACAACCACTTCTCGTTCGGAAGCAGCCTGGAAAGCGTCGAAAGTCTCGAATCCGACCAGTCCACCGTCGTCGACGTGGAGCGTGTCTCACCCTCGGGATCGGGATGAATCGGGATGGGAGGCGCGGATGTCTCCTAAGGGACCGCCAACCCCGAGCCCTGGTCTTCCGAAGGCAAGGCGGGCTCGAGGTCGGGCGCGGCTGCTTCTCCGCCGTGCGGATGCATCAGCGCGCCCTCTCCGAAGCGCAGGTTGCCGACGTGTTCGCCGGTGAGGGCTGCTTCTCCAGCGACGGCCCACGCCCACGCATCACGTCGGTCAGCCGCAATGCCGCCACGGGTGCCGAGGCGACCGGAAGCAACGCCGACCCGGGAACCCGGAACCGGGATCCGCCCCGGTGCCCCCGTGTTTTCGGGGCTGCCCGGACACGGGACCTGACGGCCGGACAGCTATACCAAAAGGCGGCGCCGGACAAGATCGAGGGCGGTTTTCATCGTCATGACTTTGAAAAGATCCCGTCCGTAGGGGTAGCTCTTGCGCACGACGAGGGGATCTCCGTGGCCGCGGGAGGCAAGGGCGAGAAAGACGGTGCCCACCG
Source organism: uncultured Verrucomicrobiales bacterium (assembly GCA_964556355.1). Taxonomy (GTDB): domain Bacteria; phylum Verrucomicrobiota; class Verrucomicrobiia; order Verrucomicrobiales; family DEV007; genus CAZKYJ01. Next base: position 4,724 of record CAZKYJ010000214.1, read on the forward strand.
GTTTCGCTTCGGTTCCACCACCGGGACCGGCGATCCCGGTCACGGCGATGGCATGGTCGTCACCGGACCGTCCCAAGGCACCGGCGGCCATGGCGGCGGCGACGGGCTCGCTGACGGCACCGTGCCGCTCCAGCAACGCGTGATCGACACCGACCAGCGCGTGCTTGGCGGCGTTGCTGTAGGTGACGAATCCGCTACGGAAGACTTCGGAGGCGCCCGGGACGTCGGTGAGGGTGGAGGCGATAAGCCCGCCGGTGCACGATTCCACGGTGGCGAGGTGTTCCCGCCGCGCCCGGAGCAGGCCGACCACGACCTCGGCCAGCGACCGCTCGTCATCGGAGACGAGATACTCGCCCAGCGCGCTGCGGACGATGCCGTCCGCCCGTGCCAGCGCCGCGGCATCGCCGGAACAGCGGAGATTGGCCTGACCCGTTTCCACCTGGTAGCCGATCTCGATGCCGCCAGCCTCCCTTAAAGCGTCTTCCACGGCAAGGGCGATCTCGGACTCGCCGACGCCGAAAAATTTGTAGTGCCGCATGAGGGGCAGCTCCCCTCCTGCCGAAGCCAACGCGGCGATACGGGGGAACACTTCGGCCTCGGCCATCGGGCGGAGCTCGCGGGGCGGCCCGGGCAAAAGAAACACGTGGGGCGAGGTTCCGGTGGCCGGAAAGTAGAGGCCGACCGCGGTGCCTAACGGGTTGGGGAGAACCTCGGCGCCGGCCGGCACCTGCGCCTGCCGCCGCGTACCCCCATCGACGCGCCGACCGCGCGATGCCATGCGCTCGGTGAGTTGGGCGAGGATGGCAGGGTCTTCGTGGAGCTCGCGCCCGAGGAGCCGTGCCGCCATGTCACGGGTCAAGTCGTCACTCGTCGGTCCGAGGCCGCCCGTGACGATCAGGAGGTCGCAGCGCCCTAAAGACTCCCGCATGGAGGCGGCAATGTCGTCGCCGTCCATCACTGCGACCTGGCGGGAGACCCTCACCCGCGCGGCATCCCATAGCCGTTCGCCCAGAAAAGCGAGGTGGCTGTTGACGACCCGCCCGAGGAGCAGCTCGTCGCCGGTGTTGATGACTTCGGCGCGCACGTCAGCCTTTTCCGGGCACGTGAGGGGCCCACTCGACCCGCGGAGCGTCCGACCACAGGTCCTCAAGGGCATAGATGACGCGCTTCTCCTCGTGGAAAATATGGGCGATGACATCACCGAAATCGAGGACGAGCCACTGGCTCTCCGCCTCGCCATCGGCCATGTAGAGTTTCTTTTGGTAGGAGTCGGCCAATTTGGTTACGATCTCCTTCCGGATGGCGCGGAGGTGGGGCAACGAGGTTCCCGTGCAAATGACGAAGTAGTCGGTGATCGACGAGATTCCCCTCAGGTCGATGGCTACGATGTCTTCGGCCTGCTTCTCGTCTGCGGTCTCGCAGATTGCCAACACTAGTTCTTTTCCTTCGATCACGGGTATGCTCAGTTTTCCAATGGGTGGAGAGTCCGCGTCATTGCGGACTCGGAGCATGCCACGTTCTTCCCGGATTGCGATCCGAAAAAATCACCTGCCGTAGAGGAGGTAGCGCTGGCGCTGCGCGGCGAAACGCCGGATGCCCGGGCGCCACGAGGCGGCGATGGCCCGGGGGTCGACACCCCGCCGGAGGTCGTGGTAGAGGGAGTCGTCGCCGTAGACCTTGTTGAAGAGGCTCAGCTTGCTCCCGCCCATCTCGCCGAGAACCCGTCCGCCCGTGCGGCGGTTGAGCTCGGCCAGCAAGGTGATATCGAGCTCCACGAGATCGGTCGAGGCCCGCGGGTCGATGGTCAACTTCACGCCCTCGTAGCCGGAGCGCTTGGCGCTCTCGTATTTCGAGAACGTCACTCCGCTGAACCCCTTGGACTGCATCGCCCGGGTGAATTCGGAGGCCTTCACCCCACGGGCACCGGCATACTCGAACGGCCCGGAGGTGCCGATGCCGATATCGACGTTGGTGGCGCCACCGAGAATCCCGGTCGCCACGTAGTAAAACGGCGAGTCGGCCTCGGGGATGTTCGGCGAGGTCGGGACCCAGCGGAGACCGGTATCCCGCCAGATCATCGACCGGCGCCACCCACGCATCTTGATGACGCCAAGCGTGGGCCGCGCGCGCATCCAACGCTCGCCGTGAACCATCATGGCCAGCTCCCCGGCGGTCATCCCGTGAACGTAGGGAACAGGGATCTGTCCGACAAACGACGTCCATTGGCGGTCGAGTTCCGGCCCCTCGATACGGCTACCGCCGAGGGGATTGGGCCGGTCGAGCACGATGAACTCCTTGCCGAACTCTCCGCATGCCTCCATGGCCAAGGCCATGGTGCTGATATACGTGTAGCTGCGGCACCCGATGTCTTGGAGGTCGAAGACCAACACATCGATGCCGGCCAACATCGCCGCCGTTGGCTTCCGGGTGCCGCCGTAGAGCGAAAACGCCGTCAGCCCGGTCAGCGGCCCCCGGCGCGTCGCGATCGGGTTGCCGGCCGGCTCCTTGCCGTCGAGTCCGTGTTCCGGCGTGAAGAGCGCCACGAGATTGACCTGCGGAGCGCGGTGCAGCACGAGCCGGGTCGGCTCGCCCCCCCGGTTGACGCTCGTCTGGTTCGTGATCAATCCGACGCGCTTCCCGCGCAGCGGGGCGAACCCCTGTGCCGCCAGGACATCGATGCCCAGAGCGAAACCCTGGCCGGCACCGTTGACCGGCTCGATGACCGCGCGCCCGCTGGGATGCCCGCAC
>CAZKYJ010000215.1:0-7467 GCA_964556355.1 uncultured Verrucomicrobiales bacterium
GAGCCCCGGCCGCGCTGATGACGAACATGCCGGCCACCGCGGTGGTCACCGAACGGCTGAACCCCGAGAGCCCTTCCCCACGGGTCGCGAGCCCGGTGACGAGGAGGAGGAAGGGACGGTTAGCCCAACCAAGTCGACCGGGCGCCACCCGGTGACGAAGTAGGCGACAGGCCAGAACGAGGATGGCCGAGACCCGGGGGACTTCCGTGATGCGGAATCGGCACCAGCGGGGTGGGCGATGCCCTCGGACAAGCGCATTTTACCGGAACGAGATCTCCACGATCCGCCCCGGCTGGGCGGGGCCCGCGCCGCGATACGTTGTCGAACGGGAGTATTCGAGGAGACAGAGCTGGCCGGGGTCGGTGCGGATGACGTCGAGGGGGCGGCCGAGAGGGGCGAGCAGGGTGGAGAACGACCATTGGCCGGTGGAGCGATCGACGGTGGCGTGGACGACATCAAACCCGACGTCCTGGTCGAGCCGGAGGAGGTTGCCAAAGCGCGCGATGACGAATGAGTCGGCGTAGGCGCCCGGGAAGTCCCCGTCGAGGTAGGCGATACCGCAGGGACACGAGTGCGGCGAAAACGTGGCGAGGCCAGACCGGGAATCGATGACGGGCGTGGTGAAGCGGAGATGCTTGGGCGGATCGGGCGTGTAGGGGTAAGGTTTGTCGCTCGCCGGATCGGCACCGAACTGGTAGGGAAAGCCGTAGTGTTTCCCCTCGGCGACGATGTTGAGTTCCTCGGGACGATGGGCATCGGGGCCGTTGTCGGTGGCGAAGAGCGCCCCGTCGGCATCCCAGGTGAAGCCGTAGGGGTTGCGGAGACCGCGGGCGTAGATCTCGAGGTAGGGGTTGGATTCTTCGGTCGGGTCGAGCCGCCAGAGACAGGCGGTGAGCAGATCCTCGCCAGCGGTGGAATGGCGGGGGGAATCGCCCGCCTCGGCGCCGTCGGTGCGGGATCCGGACCCCACGTAGAGAAGCCCGTCAGGTCCTTGGGCGATATGGGAAACCGCGTGGTTAAAGCCGCCGATACCGGCCGGGAAAACCGTCCGGAACCACGGCCGTAGAACGACGGTTCCGGCGTCCGCGCGGGGGGCCTTGGCACGGAAAATCGTGACCTCGTTGGCGACCGGCTCCGCCTCCTCGTCGATGCGATTGGACGAGATGAAGAGGTCGCCTTCGCGGGTGAGGCAAAGCCCCCGTGAGAACCCTCCCCGCGGGACGTAGGCGGAACCTTCAACGACGCGGGACGAAGCGCCGGTCGCGATGTCGATCGACAGGACGTCGCCGGTCCGGACGAGGGCGAGGAGGCGACCCGGTTCCTGCGAGGGCGCCAGGCGCACGACGAAGTCATCCAGTCGGACGACCTCGCGAAGGTCGATTCCGTCGGGGGTGGGCGGGAACGGTGGGTGGGTTTGGGAGGCCGCTAGATCCTGGAAAGTGGGATAGGCAGTGGTGGCACGCACCGCCGCGACGGCTTCCGGGGTCACCGGGCCCGCGTCGTTGCCCCAGGAGCTCCGGACGAAAGTGAGGACGTCTGCCACTTCGTCGTCCTTGAGAAAGGCCGGGGGCATCGCGCCGTCGTAGATGGTGCCGCCGACCGAGATCTTGCCGCTGAGGCCGGCGACGATGGCGCGGATGGCGAATTCTGGGTGCTCCGCGACGACGTGTTCAGATTGCGCCAACGGCGGGAACACCGGGGGCATGCCCAGCCCGGTCGCCTGGTGGCACATGAGACAGTGGTCGGCGTAGAGTTCCTTGCCCCGCTCGGAACCGTCGGGCGCCGCATGTGCGATGGCGACGAGCGCGATGGCGGCAGTGGCGGTCGTGCGGGGGGCGGTCATGCGGGCGGCAGCGTCGCCCGCGACGGGGTGTATTGCAATTCTGGGCAGGTGGGTTCTCGAAGTACAACCAGAACATTTTTTCCCACCGGCAGTATCACTAGGCAGCGCCTCCTGCCCGCGCCCAGCCCCTTCGTCATCACGCATATCTCCCGCGCCGCGAATGGCGACGTCACTCTCACATGGGCTTCCGCACCGGGCGCCACTACACCATGTCTGATGCCAACAACCTTCAGGGCTCGTCCGGCAACGTGAGCGACGATTTCCACAGCGACGGCGAGCCCACGACCGTGGTCGTCCCCGCCGCCAACATCTCGCCGGTCCCCCACCAGTTCATCGTCATCCCCGAACCGAAAACCCGTAGGGCCCATGTCCGGCATGCGGCCGTGTGACCGGCTCCCGACGCGGGCGCGGGCGGCCGACGGGGTGGGGGAGTGAGGCTTAGCTGACGCGCTGGCCGGGGAGGGCGCCGGAGTCGGGGGAGAGGAGGTAGATCTCATCTTTGCCGGGACCCGCGGCGATGACCATGCCCTCGCTCAGCCCGAACTTCATCTGTCGGGGGGCGAGGTTCGCGACCATCACGACGAGGCGGCCGACGAGATGCTCGGGGTCGTAGGCGCTTTTGATGCCGGCGAAGACCGTGCGGGTGTCGGTGCCGCCGAGGCCGAGGGTGAGCTTGAGGAGCTTCTTGGCCTCGGGGATCGATTCGGCGTTGAGGACGCGGGCGACGCGGAGGTCGAGCTTGGCGAAGTCGTCGAAGGTGATCTCGGCGGCGATGGGCTCGCTGGCCGGAGGATCGGCGGGAACGGTGGCGGGGGTGTTGGCCGCGGGGGCTTCTTCGCGGGACTCTTCGATCATTTTTTCGATTTTGGCGGGTTCGGCACGCTGGAGCATGTGCTGGAACTGGTGGACGGGCGTGCCGAGGAGGTGCCTCTGCGAATCATCCCAACCGGTGATGGGCTGGCCGAGGAGAGCGCCCGTTTTCTCCGCGAGGTCGGGCAGTACGGGCGCGAGGTAGACGACGAGCTGGCGGAAGAGGTTGAGGGCAACGGTGCAAACGTCCTGCAGATCGGTGGCCCTGTCGGGATCTTTGCGGAGTTCCCATGGCGCGTTGGCTTCCACGTAGGGGTTGGCCCGGTCGGCGAGGTCGATGACGAGGCGCATAGCCTTGCTGAAATCACCGGCCTCGTAGGCCGCGGCGATGGGCTCGCCCTGGGCGGCGCCGTGGGCAAAGAGCCCCCCATCATCGGGGTAGGTCCGGGAGAGACCGAGGTCTTTGACGAAGCGGGCGGTGCGCGAGGCGAGGTTGACGACTTTGCCGACGAGGTCGCTGTTCACCTTGGTGGCGAACTCTTCCAGATTGAGATCGATGTCTTCGACGCGGGAGCTCAGCTTGGTGGCGTAGTAGTAGCGCAGGTAGGCCGGGTCGAGATGGTCGAGGTACTTCGAGGCGCGGACGAAGGTGCCCTTCGACTTGCTCATCTTCTCGCCGCCGACGGTGAGGAAGCCGTGGATGTGCACCTTGGTCGGGAGCGAGAAGCCGGCCGTTTTCAGCATGGCGGGCCAGAAAAGGGTGTGAAAATACTGGATGTCCTTGCCGATGAAGTGGTGGATCTCGACATTGTCGTTTTTCCACCAATCGAGGTAGTCCTCGCCATTGGCGTCGCAGAGCGATTTCGTGGCGCCGATGTAGCCGATGGGCGCGTCATACCAGACGTACCAGTAGTTGCCGGGGGCATCGGGGATCTCGAATCCGAAATACGGGGCGGGTCGGGAGATGTCCCAATCCTTGAGGGGCTCGGCGAGGAAAAAGTTCTTCAGGTAGTTGGCGCTCTCGGTGGGCAGCGTGCCGGACTGGGTCCACTCGTCGAGGAACCCGTGGAGCTTTTCGATCTGGACGAAGAGGTGGGGGGCGGTGCGGAGTTCGGGTTTGCTGCCGGAAAGGGTCGAGACCGGGTCGATGAGATCGGCTGGAGAATAGGTGGCGCCGCAGTTCCCGCAGTTGTCGCCGGGCTGGTCTTTCGCCCCGCAGTTCGGGCAGGTGCCCCGGACGAAACGGTCGGCGAGGAACGCCTGCTTTTCGGTATCGAAGAGCTGCTCGACGTCCTTCTCGACGATGATATCGGTTTTGCGGAGCGACGTCCAGATGCGGTGGCAAACCTCGCGCGAGTCATCGCTGTTGGTGCTGCCGTAGTGGTCGAAAGCGATGCCGAACGCGGCGAAGTCGGCCTGGTGGGCGGCGGACATTTCGGCGATGACCTCCACCTCGCTGCGGCCTTCCTGTTGGGCGCGGATGGTGATGGCGGTGCCGTGGGTGTCGTCCGCGCAGACGTAGCGGACGGTATGGCCACGGAGCTTCTGGAAGCGCACCCAGATATCCGTCTGAATGTACTCGACGAGGTGGCCGAGGTGGATCGGGCCGTTGGCGTAGGGGAGGGCGGAGGTGACGAGGAGCTGGCGCATCGATACGAGAAGGTGGAGGAGGGAAGATGGCGGGGAGCGCTAGCGCACCACTTTGCCTCCGAGGCTGAGGATACGTGCGTTGGCTTTGGCGCTTTCGGCCTCGGCGATCTGGCCGTCCTGCACGTACATCTGGGAGAGTGCGGTCCAGGCGAGGAGGTCGTTGGGCTGGAGATCGGTGGCCATCATACCGGCGCCGATGGCCTCCTTGAGCTGGCCGTTCTTCATGAGCGCCATCCCGAGGGCGTGCCAGGCGTCAAAGAAGTCCGGCTCCTGTTCGGTGCACTGGCGGTACGCGGCGATGGCACTCTCGAGATCGCCAATGGCGAGATCTCCATTCGCGTCGTCGAAAAGGTCTTGGACTTCGTCGGACGGCACGGTGTTGGGGGCGTGGGCGAAGCTAGCTCCGCTGTTGGAGGATGACGGGCTGAGCTTCCTGTTTACGCTCCCCGAACCAATTGGAGAACGCGGCCTGCTCGGCGATCCGGCCGACCTGGTCGCCGGTCGTTTCCTTGACGGCGTCGGTGACGGGATCGAGGGGAAGCTCGCGGGCATCGAGGTAGACAAGGATCGCCCCATCCGCGGTGGTCACCGGAGAGGACACTTCGCCCGGGCTGAGGGTGCCGACGGCCCCGGCCACCTCGGCGGCTTCAGGAATCCCCTGCGGCCTCTGGTTGCTGGAAAACATCGGCACTTCCTCGGCGGGGTAGCCGGCGGCCTCGGCAGCCTCGGCGAAGTCTTTCCCTTCCGCGAGCGCGGCGGCGATGGCATCTTTCGCCTGGGCGGCGGCCTCGCTGGTCTTCTCGGCGAGCTTCTGCGCTGTGAGCGCCTCCTCGATCTGGGGCCGAGCCTCTTCGAGGGGGAGTGGCTCGGGCGCCGCCACCGCGGTGATCTTGTAAAAGGTAAATCCGTCGGGTTGGTCGATGGGATCGCCGATGGGACCGAGTTCCATGTTGTGGGCGAAAGCGCTTTCGACGAGGGCGGTATTGGTGGCCAACGAAGCCGGGGGCATCGACTGCGCGAAGGGCTCGACCGACTGGACGCCATCCGAGTAGCCCGTGAGACCCGGCGCTGCGGCGAGCGCGCGGAGATCCGCGGACTCCCCCTGCTCGACGATCGTGGTGGCAAAATCGTTGATGGCCAGGGCGAAGGTTCGAGTGCGTTCTTTAAATGCTTCCTCGGTTTCGGCCTCGGTCGCTTCCTCCCCCTCGCCGGACGCTTCCTCCCGCACCGGGCGCCGGAAGACGACATAGTCCAGCGAGCGCTTCTCCTCGGACTGCAACGAGGCGCCATTGGCGTCGAAATACTCCTGGACGTCGGCGTCGGTCACCTCGATCTCCCCCTCGAAATTCGCCTGGGGGATCTTGGCGATGGAAGCGAAGATCTTGGCGTTCTGGGCATCCACATACTGGGCGACTTCCGGTTCGGACGGGAGGATGCCCGAGGAGATCAGCTCGCGGAGTTTCTCGAAGCGGATGGTGTCACCGATGGCCTGGTAGATGAGCGGGAGGTTGATGCCCTGGCGACTGAGGTTGGTTTTGATATTCTCAAATTTGCCGGGGTCGTATTGCCCCTCCGTCTGAAAAACGGGGACCGCTTTAATGGCCTCCTCGATCTCGGCGTCGGTCGGCGCGATCCCGAGCTTGTCGGCCTCGTGGCGGAGGATGAGCGTGTTGAAGATGAAGTCGGCGGCGCTGTCGCTGTTGTCCAGGGTTCCAAAGCGGCGGTCCAGCTGGCTCATGCCGAAAACATATTGGTACTGCTGGAGCCCGTAGAGCAGGCTTCGCACGCTCTCGATGCGCGAGACTTCGGTGGTGCGGTAGTTTTTGCCGAAGACCTGGATGGCATCGTCGGAGGTGCGGTAAGCATCGCGGTTCGGGTCGTAGAGGAACGCGAAAGCGATGATCACGATGATGGCGACGATCAGCATGATGCCGGTCTGGTGCTTGCGGATGATCTTGAGCATGGAGGTGCGGAGAAAAGTGGGTGTGCGGGGATGCGGGGGCGGAGGATGCGGTCGAGACCGCGCCCGCGCAAGAGGAAAAACAGCGGGGCTTCGCGGGGTTCAGCTTCCGAGGAACTTCTCCATCTCGGGATCGGGCTTCGCGCCGGAGTGCAGGGCCTCGTCGTAGTGCTGGCGCGCCAATCCCATGGCCGGTTCGTCGGACGTGGCGTAGATCACCGCCAGATTGAAGTGGGCATCGGCGAACGCGGGATCGATGCTGATGGCCTCACGGAACTCGAGCTCGGCTTCCTTGGTGTCGCCACGGTGGATGGCGATGACGCCGAGGTACTGCCGGGCGCGGGCGTTGGCAGGATCGATTTCGAGGCTCTGGCGCAGCGACTCTTCGGCCGATCGGCTGTCGCCTTTCCTGAAGCGGGAAACACCGAGCAGGAAGTGGCTGGCGGGGTTCTCGAAATTGTAGGCGATCGCTTTTTGCAGGAGGTTCTCGGCCTCCTCGAACTTGTGGAGGCGGAGCTTGACGACGGAGAGCTCTTCCATGGCGAACACGTTCTGGGGCTCGGCGATGAGGATGGCGGCGTACTCGTCTTCGGCGGTGGCGTAGTCGCCGGCACCGAAGGCCCTGGCCGCCGCTTGGGCGCGGGCGAGCGATTCGCCGGTAAGGCCACCGTTGGCGGGCGTGCCGCTGCTGTCCGAACCCATGGCCATGCCCGGGGTGCCGGGGAGGGGGAGGGCGCCGTCCGGGAGCGGGCGGCCGGGGGCGATGATGGTGGCGTGCACGTTGCTCCCCGTCCCGCCGAGGTAGTCTTCGAACTGCGGGTCTTTGAAGAGCCCCTGCTGCGCCTCGTCCATGACGATCGGGGGGCCGGCGACGGTCTCGATCGCCGAGAGGAGGGCGGTAGAATCTACTTCGAGCTTGCCCAGCTCGGCGATGATGAAGCGCTTGGCTTTCTCCCGTTTCGACTGGGCGATCAGCTGGTCCCGGATGATAGCGCGGAGTTGCTTGTTCTCCTGCACGGCCTCAGGGGCATCCATGACGGGTCCGGCGGCGAGGCGTTTGTTGGTGATGGTGAGCTGTTCGGTGAGGGCGGCGACCTGCTGTTGGTAGGCGACGTTTTCCGCTTGGACGCGTTCGAGTTCGGAGCGCACTTCGGCGATCTCGGCACGCAGCCGCATCGCCTCCTGTTTGCTCTCCTCGTTGTCG
>CAZKYJ010000216.1:0-5210 GCA_964556355.1 uncultured Verrucomicrobiales bacterium
CGAGGCAGCTGTTCCACTTCGGGGCGACCTTGACCGGCCCCGGCGAGGCCGATCTCTCCGGTTGGTATCTCACCGACTCTGCAGGGAATCTCACGAAGTGGGAGTTCCCTGGCGGCACGGTCCTCGCCGAGGGCGCGTATCTTCTCGTCTTTGCTTCGGGACAGGATTCGGAAACCTATGTCGATGCGGGAGGTTTTCTACACACGGATTTCAAGCTGGGCAGCGGTGGCGAATACCTCGGGCTCGTCCGCGACGACGGTAGCACGGTCGTGAGCGAGTTCGTTCCGACCTATCCGGCCCAGTTCACCGATATCTCGTACGGCACGGTTCAATCGGGCGGCTCGACGGCGGACGCTCTCGCCGACTCCGACGCTGACGTCTTTCTTCCGGGGGACAACACGCTCGGTCTGACGTGGACGTTTGAAAGCTTCAATCCGGATGCTGCTTGGCGTACCGACGGCACCGGTACCGGCGTCGGTTTTGACCCCGGTGACGACTATCTCCCGTGGATCGATGTCGATGTCGATTCCCTCATGCGGACGATCAATTCGAGTCTCTTTATCCGCATCCCGTTCGAGGTGGCCAACGCCGGGACCGTGACTGCGATGGCCCTGGCGATCCGCTATGACGACGGCTTCGTCGCCTACCTCAATGGCGTGGAGATCGCGTCGCGGAGCGCCCCGAGCGCTCCGGTGTGGAACAGTGTCGCATCCAGCAACTCTCCCGAACCTCTCAGCGTCGAAACCATCGACCTCTCCCCGTTCTTGGCCGATGTCCGAACCGGGGGGAACGTGCTGGCGTTCCATGGGTTGAACCGGACCTCGGGCAGCTCAGATTTTTTGATCGATCCCGAACTGATGCTGACCACGGCGGGTGACGGCCCCATCTCCGTCGGCTACCTCGCGGTGGCGACACCCGGAGGGCCGAACACTGGCGACTCCGCCATCCCTGGCCCGGAGGTCCGTTCGGTTATCGCGACCCCCGCCCAGCCGAGCGGGAGCGATGATATCATGGTAAGCGCCGTGGTATCGCCCCGCCTCGGGGCGGTGGCGGGCGCCACTCTCCACTACCGGATCAACTACGGAGCGGAGATCCCCGTCGGCATGATGGATGCGGGAGGAGGAAACTTCAGCGCGAGTATCCCCTCGGCAGCCTACGGCGAGGAGGACATGGTGCGCTGGCGGATCACGGCGGACGATATCGAGGGAAACGTCGGGAAGGCACCCCCGTTCCTCGACCAGATCGGGAAAAACCAATCGCCCGAGTACTTCGGAACCGTGGTCGCCGACCCCTCGGTATCATCGGACATCCCGCTCCTCCAATGGTTCACCCAGAACGAGTCGGCCAGCCACACCCGTACCGGCACCCGCGCCTCCGTCTATTTCGCTGGAAGGTTCTACGACAATATCTTCGTCCGTCAACGGGGAGGATTCACCAATGCCTCGGTGTCCCAAAAGTTCGACTTCAACAAAGGCGCTTCGCTCTACGTCAGCGATGAGGCTCCCTCCGTCGGCGAGATCAACCTCAACGGTCGGGGTGCCGATTCCACCTATGTACGCCAGCCGCTTGCGTTCGATGCCCATCGTGCCGCCGGGGTTCCCTCCTGCCTGGCGGGACTCTGGCAGCTGCGGGTCAACGGTGCCCCCGACCGGGTTGCGGTCTTCCTCGAACAGGTGGACGAAGATTTCCTCGAGCGCAATGCCTACGATCCGACGGGAGATCTCTACAAGTTCGTCCAGCGGACGAACGTGGATCCCGTTTTCGCCGACACCACCACGGGGATCGAGAAGAAGACTGGGGACGAGACCGACTTGGCCACCATCCAAGAACTCGTCGATCGCCTCAACGCTCCCACCAGCGTGGAGCGCCGGCGCTATGTCATCGATGCGCTCGACCTTCCCGAGGTCGTCAACTATCTCGCCGTGCGCAGTGTGATCCAAGATGCCGACGACCTCCGCAAAAACTTCTACATGTATCACGATACCCGCGGCGACCGGCGCTGGCGGATTTTCCCGTGGGACAAGGATTTTACGTTCGGAGTGGTTGGTGATGGGGGAATGTTCTTGCCCCACCCGTTCTTTGGAGACGAGGAGCACAAGAAAGATAATGCCAATCAGTGGAATGTTCTCTACGATGTCCTCTTCGAAGAGACGACCACCCAGCGGCTCTACCTGCGACGCCTGCGCACGCTAATGGACAACCTCCTCCAACCCTCCGCTACCCCGCTGGCGGAAAGGGTACTCGAGAACCGTGCGTCCGAAATCATCGGTCCGGCTAGCCCCCCCCTCGGATCGAACATCACGTCCATCAACAGCTACCTGACCAGTCGCCGCACCATCCTTTTTAACGACTACCCGGAACTGATCCCCGGCGCGCAGCCCGCCAACCCGAGTATTGCCATCACGGGCGTTGAACACAACCCGGCCTCCGGCAACCAAGACGAGGAGTACGTCGTCCTCTCCAACAGCGAAGCCACCGAAATCGATATCTCGGGCTGGACGCTGGCGGGTGGGGTTCGGTTCAGCTTTGCGCCAGGAACGGTCATCGAGCGGGGCAGCGTCCTCTATGTCACCCCCGACACCCTTGCCTTCCGCCACCGGCCGGCATCTCCGACGGGCGGTGAGGAGCGCCTCGCCGTCGGCCCGTATTCCGGGCACATCTCCAGCTTTGGCGAAACGCTCGAACTGCGTGATGCCACCGGAGCGTTGGTGGACACCTTCGACACGCCCGTCGATCCCAGCGACGCCCAGCGCTACCTCGTCGTCAGCGAGATCATGTACCACCCCGCCGACGACACTTCGGAGTTCCTGGAGCTGCTCAACATCAGCGATACTGTCACCCTCGACCTGGCGGGGATCGCCTTCTCCGCAGGCATCGATTTCGCATTTGGCGTGGGAACCACGCTCGCCCCCGGGGAGAGGGTCGTCATCGCAGCCTCCGATTTTCTCAACGATTCGCGCCTCGGCAACGGCGGCGACCGCCTCAAGCTCGATGACGCCGGCGGCAGCACGATCAAAGAGTTCACCTACAGCGAAACCGCCCCGTGGCCGACCGCCCCAGACGGTCTCGGGCCGAGTCTCGTGCTGATCGATCCGGCGTCCAACCCCGACCCGTCCGACCCGGCCAACTGGCGTGCCAGCTCCACCGCCGGAGGAAACGCTGGATCTAGCGATCGGGTTCCCCTCGTTGGTGAAGACCTCGCCGGCTACGCCCTGGCGGGCGATCTTGCGGTGCGCGTCAATGGTGGAACGGCCACCCTCGTCCTCGAGCTCGTAACGGGGGCTGATGCCGTCGTCGTGACACCAGAACACTCGACCGACCTGACAGGGTGGTCGACCGATGGTTTCGTACCGCTGTCGGAAACCTGGCACCCGTCGGGGACGACGACGATGGAGATGAGCGCGCCCGCTGGGGGCGAGGGTTTCGTCCGGCTCCGTTTGGAATCGCGCTAGCACGCACGGGCCGCGGCAGGATTGGCCTCGCTCTAAAGTCCGGCTTGGCGGAGCGGGGCGGATGCTCTAGCATTCTCGGCAATGCGCTGTCCGCGTTGTGTCCAAGATCTGGTGTCGGCCGTGCCGCAGTGTGAACACTGCGGTTTTTCGTTGTCGGCGCTCGACGATGTCTACGGGGCGGAGAATGTATTTCTCGACCGGCTCACGGACACCGCCCACTGCCTTCGCCCGAGACAGACGGAACGGGTCGATCGAGCGCTGGACCGGTTCGAGCGCGCGTTCCCCCAGCTCTTCGCGGCGGTCTACATCGGGTTTCTACCGGAAGGCTCGGACCTGCGCCAGTTCGGGTTTTGGCTGCTCAACCGGGCTTCTGTCACGTCGGTGGATCTCGGGAAGCCGAATCGCCTGGGCCTTTTGTTGACGGTCGACTTGGCCTCGCAGTCGGCGGGGATCACGCCGGGATATGGCATCGAGCCGTTCGTCTCGGAGAGGGATCTCATCGCGGCGATCGAATCGGCCCGCCCGACCTTCGTCGCCGGGAACCACGGGCGAGCCATCGAGAAGACCTTGTCCAGCGTGACCACGCGACTGCGTCGGCGGGTCACCGAGTACCGGGCTCATCCCAAACGCTTTCTCGATGCGAGGGGGTGGGAGGTCTCCGACGACCGAGACCTGACGGGGGAGGGGGAACATGCGCTGGGTTGACCTGCGAGCGGCCGTCGGGGCGATCGGCCTAGGCTGTCTGCTCTCCGTCTTCTCCCCGCCGCTTCGGAGCTTGGGGATCGAGGCGGTGGACGAGGAGGTCATCGGGGAACACGAGGGAACCATACCCGACGAGGCGCCGGTCCTGGAGCTTCCGGCCTGGGGTGAAAAGGACGTGGAGATTATCGAATCGATCGGGCGCCCGCTTAACCTCGGTGGCGGGCTCTGGCCGGAGGAACAGGTACCCTTGGAGTCTGAGGAGAACCTCGCCCCCCCCGTCACGGAACCGCTCCCACCTCCGGAACCGATCATTCTCCAGGCCCCTGAACCGATCCCCGCAGAGTTTCTCGATGCCTACTTCGGAGCCCGCCCCGAGCGTTTCCTCGTCGATCCTCAGGGGCTATTGGACGAGCCCACGACGGAGAGTGTCGAGCGGTTTCTCGCGTATCATGCCAAGGAGTCCAGCACCGACGCGTTCGTCCTGGTCATGGAGCGACACCACGAGCTTCCCGTGGGCATCTCGACGGCGGACACGTGGCGGCGCTGGTTCGGCGAGGGAGCCGGAGCGATCATCCTCTACCATCTCGGAGAACCGCGCCACACGGCGATCGAGTTCGGGCCTGACCTCGCGGGTGGCGCCGGTCGGGCGCGGTTGCAGCGGCTGCTCGATGCCTGCGTCCGGGACGCGCTGGAGGTCGGGGATCCTGGCGCGCAGCTCGACCGGTTCTGTGTCCGGTTTTCGGTCGAGTCCTATTGGCTGGAGGGGGAGATGGTCGGGGGCGTGGGGGTGGCTGCCAGCCGGGTGGTGGACGACGTGGCCGATGACCCCGGAACTCGCTGGGGCAAGGTGGTCGCCCTTGGGCTCCTCGGGCTGCTCCTCGCCGGAGCTGGGGTGGTCCTCTACTGGGGATGGCTGCTGCGTCCGCTCCGGGTCCCCCGGTTGCGGGTGGATGCGCGCCTGGGCGGCCCCCACTGCGGGGGAACCGATGCGGTCGTGTCGTTTGCCAAAAAGCGGCCGCTGGCCGACGCCCCTGACGGGTACGCCCGGCGGATATG
>CAZKYJ010000216.1:5220-7424 GCA_964556355.1 uncultured Verrucomicrobiales bacterium
AAGCCGCGCGCCAGTGACTAGTAGACGTCGCGCCGGTAGCGCTTGTCAGCCTTCATCTGATCGACGTAGACGGCCGCCTCTTCGCGGGATTTGCCACCGTGTTCTTCGATGACGCGATGGATCGCCTCATCGACGTCGACGGCCATGCGGGCGGCGTCGCCACAGACATAAAAAATGGCGCCGTTCTCCAACCAGTTCCAAAACTCTGCTCCGTTCTCGGTGATACGGTGCTGGACGTAGATCTTGTGCTCCTGGTCGCGTGAGAACGCGGTGTCCAGCCTTTTGAGCGTCCCATCTTCGAGATAACCGTTGAACTCGCTCTCGTAGAAGAAGTCCGAGTCAGCGTGTTGCTCCCCAAAAAACAGCCAGGCGTCGCCTTTGGCTGCTGTGGCCTTGCGGTGTTGGAGGAACGCTCGGAATGGGGCGATGCCCGTGCCCGGACCACACATGATGACCGGGACATCTTCCTCTGGCTCGGGGAGCCGAAACCCTTTCCCCGGCGTGATGAAAACCGGAATGTCAGTGCTCTCGTCGATACGGTGGGCGAGCCAGGTCGAGCAAACCCCGCCCCTCCTGCGACCGTGGGATTCGTAGGTCACCGTCGCAACGGTCAGATGGACTTCCTCGGGAATGGCCGAGAGTGCTGATGCGATCGAATAGAGCCGGATCTGGAGTTTGCTGAGGAGCCAGACGAACTCCGCCGGCTCCCACTTCATCCCGGGATTCGCCTCGACAATATCGACGATTTCCCGCCCCCAGAGATAGTTGTCCAGCTCGGCCTTTTTCTCGGGCGCCAGAAGGTCGCTGAGCTCCGAATCGACTCCCGAGCGTTCGGCGACGGCTTTGAGGAACTTCTTGGGCGGCGCGGTGATGGCATAATCGACAATGAAGGCCTCCCGGATTGGCTTTTCATCCTTGTCGGCGCCGGGGACGCGTTCGTCGCCGGAAAACCCGAGCGCCCCGAGAAGCAGATCGACGGCGGCCGGGTCATTCTGGGGCTGGACGGCCAACGAGTCCCCGGGGAGGAACTCCATCCCGGAACCGGCGAGATCGATCTCGTAATGCCGGGTGTCCTTTTCCGACCCCCCTTTGGTCAGGATCTCGGCATGCTTCAGTTTGGCGATGAAAGGGTTCTTCTTGGTGTACTTGATCGGTTCCATTGTCGCAGACAGTGTTTTCGGTGGTCGGTGGGAAGGCGGAGGTTCGTGGGGAGCAAAAAACGCGCCAGCCTTGTTCCGGCGTGGTGTGCCGTCTCCGGCGGCTCCCCTCGTCCTCAGGCGACGCGGCCGCAGCAGGACTTGTACTTCTTGCCGCTGCCGCAGGGGCAGGGGTCGTTGCGGCCAACCTTTTCGTCGCTGACTGGCTTCGCCGGCTGCTTCTTCGGGATGATGAGCTTCGGCTTGTCCTCCTCGCGCATCGGCGGGAGGGCGCTCGAGCTCATGGTCATGGTGCCGCCCATCTGTTGTTGCGGTGCCCGGGCTTGCCCGGGAGCCTGGGCATTCCCGTCGTGGGAGAGCCGCTGCGGGATGCTAGCGAGGAAGCGCTCGAACTCCTGGAGGCCGGCGGAGCCGCGGAAAATGTTGCCGAGCGCCTCGAAGCGGATGTTGTCCATGAGGTCTTGGAACATCGAGTAGGCCTCGTTTTTATATTCGATCAACGGGTCTTTCTGACCGTACGAGCGGAGGCCGACCCCTTCGCGTAGGGCGTCCATGCTGTAGAGGTGCTCCTGCCACAGCTTGTCGATGGCGGTGAGGAGGATGAGCCTCTCCAAGGTGATGAGGCCTTTGGGGTGAAGATCCTTGATTTTGATCTCGTAGGCGTCCTTGACCCGCTTGATGAGATCGTTGGAAATTTCCTCGCTCGTCATGGTGACGTATCCGGACTCTTTGAGGTCGAGGGCGATGGGGAAGGTCCCGTTGATCCACGAGATCAGGCCGTCCTCGTTCTGCTCCTCCTCCTCGGTGCTGCCCTCGGGGACGAATTCGGCGACCCGCGCCGGGATGGCCTCGTCGATGACCTCCATGATGAGGTCGCGCGGGTTCTCGGTGTCAATGACCTCGCTGCGGTAGGAATAGACCACCTCCCGCTGTTTGTTCATGACATCGTCGTAGTCGAGAATCCGCTTCCGCCACGTGTAGTTGCGCTGTTCCACGCGCTTCTGGGCGGTCTCGACAGAGCGATTGAGCCAGCGGTGTTCAAGGGCT
>CAZKYJ010000217.1:0-2374 GCA_964556355.1 uncultured Verrucomicrobiales bacterium
GAGCTGTTCGTCGCTATTCAGATGGAGGACGATCTCGCCCCGCGCCCTCGTGAGCACCTTGTTCAGCGCGTCATACATCCCGGCGTCGGGCTCCGAGAGGAAGTCGATCTCGGGATGGGAGGCCGCCCACTCCACCGTGCCGTCGGTGGAGCCGCCGTCCTGGACGATGTGCTCGAACGTCACCCCCACCTGATCAGCGACGGAGGCAACGCACAGCGGCAGCCACCGAAGACTGTTGAACGTCGGCGTAACCACCGACACTTGCGGGCGCTCACCATCAGTCATCGACATAGATCACACGGGTTCCCTGGCCGTCGAAATGCGGCCTGATCTCGCGGTGTCCGGCCATCGCCTTCCGCAGCGAACCCTGGTTCTCGGGCGCGCAGTAGAAGAGCAGGAACCCCCCTCCCCCGGCACCGAGCACCTTACCCCCCTCCGCACCCGCCGCGAGACCGGCTTCATACATCTCATCAATGGCGGAAGAACTCACTCCCGAGGCAAGCTGACGCTTGAGCAGCCATCCGCGATGGAGGAAATCGCCCATCTGCTCGACGTCGCCCGCCGAGAGAAGATCGCGCAGTTCGTCGGCCATCGCCCGCATCTTCACCAGCGCCGCGAACTTGTCGGTGTCACGACCCGTATTCGCCTTTTGCTCGCTGAGGATTTTGCTCGCGCTCCGTGTCTGCCCGGTATAGAACATGACCAGTCGCTCCTCCAGGAAGCTGCGACGCTCCCGGGTGAGGATGATCGGTTCCACCGCGACGGACCCGTCCTGCTTGAACTCGATAAAGTTGAGCCCGCCGAAGGCTGCCGCGTACTGATCCTGCTTGCCGATCGGCTCTCCCAACCGGTCGATTTCCACCTCGCACGCCATCTGCGCACAGGTCTCGGCGGAGGCATTCTTCCCGGCGAACGCATGGAGCGCTTTAACGAGCCCTACGGCGAAGGCGCTCGATCCCCCGAGGCCGCTCCCCTTGGAAGGGATATCGGCGAAGCTGGTGATCTCGATGGGCTCATCGATGCGGCAGTTCATGAGGCACTCGCGGATCAGCGGGTGCTCGATATCTTCGACCCGGTCTTTCTCTTCGGTCCGGGAGTATTTCAAGACGAACTTGTCCTCGAAAAACCGGTGGACGGCCAGGTAGACGTAGAGGTCCACAGCCATGCTGACGACCGCCCCCGCCTGCCGCTCGTAGAACGCCGCAAGATCGGTGCCGCCGCCCGCGAAGCTGATCCGGAGGGGGGTTTTAGTGATGATCATAGAAGTTCGTCGCCGGCGGCCGCGAGATCGGCCATCCTCATGGTAGGGCGCAGGCCGTCCGGGAGCTCGCCCCCGCCCACCAGCACCGTCCGGATGCCCGCGTTAACCCCGGCCTGGATGTCGTTTGCTGTGTCTCCGACCATGAGGCACTCGCCAAGATTCAGCCCGTGCTCCTCGACCGCCCTGAAAATCATCCCCGGAGCAGGCTTCCGGCAGTCGCTCGCCCGACGGAGCTCGGGAACCCCATCGCCATGGTGGGTCTCGGGGTGGAAGGGAGAGTAGTAGATCCCGTCGATATGTGCCCCATGCTCGGCCAGCTGACGTTCCAGCTCGGCATGGATCTCGTCGAGCTTGGAGACCGAGCAGAGGCCCCGGGCGATCTGCGGCTGGTTGGTGACGACGTAGCATTTCACGCCCGCCTCGTTCAACCGCCTCACCGCATCGCCAGCGCCCGGTAGCAGCGTGAGCTGCGACGGCTCGGTCACGAGACCGTCGTGGCGGTTGAGCGTCCCATCGCGGTCGAGAAACACGACCTTGACCCCGCCGGGCGACCTGCGTGCGGCATCGGCCATCGCCCGTCGTCGGAGATAGGTTTCGACCGCCTCCAGCCGGCTCGGTGTCCCCATGTCCTTGACGAACTCCCCGGAAGGCAGGTGGTAGGTGCGGATCACTTCCCCCGCGGCCAAGGCCGCCGGGAACACGTCCTTCCCAAAATCGGATGCACGATCCGTCGGCACGTAGTCGAGGACTTGCCTCCCCGCGATATAGAGCGCGGCGTTGCCGAGGTTCCTGTAGAGCCGCCCCGGCTCCTGCCGGAAAACAAAATCTCTCACCGCCCCCGTGCTCTGATCGACATCGACGAGGTGGGAATCCCACGGATGATCCGACTCGCGGACGAGCAAGGTGGCGAGGCACGGATCCGCGCGGTCGGCGGCCGCGAACGATGCGATGTCGAGATCGAGGAAAATATCTCCGTAGACGATCAAGAACCGATCGTCCAAAACCCCTTCGACCGACCGGAGGGCGCCGGCGGTTCCAAGGGCAGTCTGCTCGATGACCACGCGAATATCGTCCGCACCGGCGTAATGCTCCCCAATGACCTCCCCAAGGTGT
>CAZKYJ010000217.1:2384-7410 GCA_964556355.1 uncultured Verrucomicrobiales bacterium
ATGCTGCCGTAACATGACGACGGTGCGGTCGAGAAGCGGAACCCCACCGACCGGGAGCAACGGCTTCGGACAGGCTTGGGTCCGTTCACCAAGGCGGGTGCCCTTGCCCCCACAGAGGACCACCGCCTGTTTCAAGAGATGCGTCTCTCCCATCGAATCTACTTTCCCAGCACCCGACGGACTGCCGCGATCCGCTCGCGTGCCAGACGTTCGAAACTGAACTCCTGCGCTTTCTCCAGCCCGCTCTCCCTGAGGCGCCTCCGGAGCCCCTCGTCGAAAGCGACCGCCCGGAGCCCCGCCTCCGCTGCCACCGCATCTTGGAAATCCACGATCACGGCATGCCCGCCGGTGACCTCGTGCATTACTTCGATATCGTTGACGATACAGGGTATGCCACACGCCATGGCCTCGAGCACACACCTCCCGAATGTTTCCTCCCGGCTCGGGAGGACAAATGCTCGCGCCGATCGGTAGAGCGGGGCGAGGAGGGCATCGGGAACCCAGCCCAGGAACGTGACATCGTCCTCGATCCCGAGGGAGCGCGCCCGCTCCTTCGCGGATTCCAATCCCTTTCCCCACTTGCCTCCGCCCACCATGACGACCGGCATGCGCGCCCTCTCTTCAGGGGTGAGCCGGGCGTAGGCATCAAACAGCAACTCCGCCTGCTTGTAGGGGTAGAAATTCGAGCTCCAGAACAGATACCCGGGATCGACACCCAACTCGGCCTTGAGGCGGTCGACTTCGCCATCCGCCCGAGCTGGGATGAACGCATCCCGCTGCAAGCCCTCGTAGCTCTGGACGAGCTTCCCCTCGACCTCCGGAAACTCCGCCAGGATCTGCGAGACGGCGAATCGGGTATTGGTGATGATTGCGGCCGATCTTCGCACCCCGTTGGCCACCACGGCGGAGCGGTAAAGAGAACGTAGTCCACCCACGCGGTTCGCCGAGGAGAGGTGCTGGAGAGAGAGTAGGTGCATGATGACCGGGAGCCGAGCACGTAGGGGAACGAATCCTGTCGTCAGCAACGCGTCCGCACCGCGCCCCTTCGCATCGACCGCAACCCGGAAGTGGTCGGCGAAGAGGCGCCGGGCTATCCGGTCGTTCGCCGGGAAGCAATCGACGACCTCGATCCGGGAATCGCGGATCGCCCACTCCTGATCCGGGCCGGTGTAAACAATCCACTCGACCGCATCATCAATCTTGAGAGACCACGCCACGAACTCGTGATAGAGACTGGTCAGCCCCGTCTTGCGACCCGGGTTCTCACAGAGCATGGAGAGCGCTAGACGCACGGCTCTTCTGTTCGTCATCTCACCTACTGCCCCGATCACCCCAGCAGTTGCCATTGGGTGGTTCCCTAGCGGTGGACGGGGTGAAGTCTTTGGCGCCTCCTCCCGTGCCGGGCAGGCCCCTGCCCAACCGATTGATTCAACTCGTTTGACCTCTCGCCAGGCGGAGACGGAGCCGGAACCACCTTCGCCTGTGCCACGATCGCGGTGACCACCAACCATGCGCTCCACACCGTCGTCCAAGTTCCCGCAATCGGAGCCAAACAGAAATTCACGCCACAGACCATCCCAACGAGGAAAACGAGATCTCTCACCTCCGGCTCAATCAGTTTTCTCCGGAAATAAAGCCGTGCGAGAAAACGCAAGAGTAGAAATCCGAAGACTGCGTAAAGGCACGCTCCAACAAGCCCATACTGAAGCAGCACATCGGTGATCAATGTATGAGTGGCGCCAAAGGCCAACGAGTTCTGAATCGAACCTTCATTTCCACCATAGATTCGCTTCAACAGATAAATATCGCCCTGGTTCGAAAAAACAGATCGCCCAACCCAAAAGGCCCTCCGATCTTTGCGCCAATCGTGGTATGCACGTGCACGCAAATCAGCCCGATAGTCGCTGCTGCCCTCGATGCTGTCGGCTGCCGTACCTTTCTCAATCATAAAGTACTGAAGCGTTCTCGCCACGTCGTAAGGGGCTGATCTATTGATGGTTGCTGAAAAGATATTGACCGCGGCAACAAACGCAATGGTGGCAACAACACCTGTCATCACGAGGATGAGACGGCCTCTATATATCAGAACACCTAGTGTAAAGATACCGGCGAGGAGGATGGCGGCACGACCACCACTGGCGAGAGCACCGACCACTGATAGCAGGTAAGTTGCGTAAACCAGCGCCTTGGTGCAAATGCCACTCCCGCTGAGCCACCTCGAATCCGTCGCCAGTAGCGCTGCAAACCCCGCACCCAGCGGGCCAAGAAACCGCAAGACGTACAACCCCGGCGTCAGATATATTACCGGCACATAAAACGCTCCAAGCTCGTAATACAGCTCGCGTCCTTCTCCGTAAATACTGATCCCTTGAGAGATTGCATAGAATCGATAGGCCGTATTGAGCGCAACACCGATCAGAATTGCCACCAGGAGCAATAACTGCCAATTCCTTGGAAGTCTAATTCCTTGGGTGCGGATGCTCAACACAAGGATAATGGCGGGAGCGACGGCCGCCGCAAAGTATGCTTTCACCGCATTCTTAACGCTGAACTGCCCGGCAAGATAAGGATCTGTCTTATTGTAAAGAAAATGCACCCCTAGGTAGACTAACCAGATCGCACAACCAATCTGCAGCGAGCGGAGCCCGCTGGCGAGTATCGCAGGAGGCATCCTATCGCCACCCGTCGACAGAATGTGAAGAACAACGATTCCTGCACATAGGGCGAATGCGACATGCCTCTCGTCGATTGCGAACCCGAGCGGGTGCATAGTGAAGCCCAGCGACAGGGTAAGGACGATGAGAAACCATGAGTAGCGGTGCAGGGCGGCGACGTAGGCCAATCCGAGACCGACGAGACCCCAAACCACAAGCGTACGGTATGCCCCCGTAGCGGCCTGGAAGCCAAGGATAAGGGAGAAGAAAACTCCGATCACAAGAACGAACAGCGGGGTAATCTGAGCGTTCCCAGAGCAATACCTGAATCCTATCAGCTCCCGATTTCGCATTCTGCTGTCTCTCTTAGGGGTAATCATATGGTGGCTTTTAGGAATCGAGGACCCCGGAAGGGGGCACCGCAGTAATTTGCACGAAATATCTTCATTTTCCAGAGCCCATCATTCCTGCATTGGCACGAGGTGGGAATTGATGCTGTCCCCGACAATGCGATGTCGCGCACCGGCGTACGCGTGCTCCTCTGCTCCCAACCGAGCGTAGCCTTTCACCAACGATTCCCCCGGAATGCATGCCAGTTTCTCTAACCCGGCGAGGATTGCCTCCTGCCCCTCCACGGTCACGACGACCCCGAGACCGTGATCGCGAAACCACTGGGGCAACGAGGCCTCAGGGGGCCCGTATACGAGAATTGGACGCCCTGATCGGAGCGAGTCAAGCATCTTACATGAAAACGAAGTTTGCACCATTACCCTCTCGCTCTCTGAGAAGCTGTATGGAAGGAACGTGACCCAAGAATTCGCCATGACCCCAAGCAGCGCGTTCCGTTGAAGGCGAACGCTCACTTTCACGTGCTTCGGATTCCCCCATCGGGCGAGTAACGCGTCTGGTGTCTGCATCGTGATAAGGTGGAGAACGATCTCGAAAGGTCGCGCGGGATCCGAGTTCCAAACTGATATCGCCGATTCCAGGTCGTTGAGCCCATCGATGTAGAGATTGTTGACGGAACCACAAAAGACGATCTCTCTCGTCGGACCTGTGGGTGCCGGTGCATACGCGATGGCCTCGCATCCCGGGGCACAGACAGGCAACAGGAATGTCGTGATACCATACTTGGCAGCCAAGTGTCGGCAGTAGCCGTCGCTAATGCAGAACACCCGTTTCGCCCTCCTGAGCACAAACCCTTCGACCCAAGGGGAAATACCCGCCGCGATCTTCCTGCCCGCCAATCTTGCGGAAGCCTCCAAATCGTCGACGAGATATACGTCGTAGGGGCACCTGAGAATCCGCGCCAAGAGATAGATGACGGGAAGAAAATGAATATTCGCCCCAGCCAGCGCAAAGATCGAATCCCACTGGAAGCGTTTTAGCCTCATCGCAGTGAGAGGGAGGGAGAGAACAAATACAATAAAGTCGAGGACGTGGACGCTCCTGCCCAGAACTCGGCCGAGACCGAACACACTCAGATCGGGATAAAGCACTGCAGGGACTGGGAGGTCTTCGACGATCTGACGAGGATTCAGCGACCGGACGTAGCGGTGCGTTACAACCACGCTGACTGCACCTGCCAGCGCGCTGACGAGATACCATCCGATCGAGTGATTTCCGGAACCGATCTGCCGTAACGGGGGTCCGTCGGCAAGGAAGACCAACCCGCCATCGGAGGAGCATTTTGCTATCGGCGCATTCATGCTTCTCCATCTCCCTTCCACGCGCTCAGCCAGATCGATGGCTCGAGGTATTGGACTTTCTCTCCGATCGCAGCCCGCGCGATCCCTGCGACGAGGCACTTCGCTAGGCGCATAGGCCATACCTTCATCGCACGGAGGCGCTGGATTCGGGCGTCGCCTTCCTCGCGAAAATGGACCGCCACGAATCCACACATCATGAGGGACGCCCGCAGCGATGCCGGGGTATAGGCCCAAAAGTGCGTAATATCATTGAAAAGGTTCATTCCGACAAACGGACTCGCACCGTTCGGCCCGCGAAGGATAAGCCGCCCTCCAGATCTCAACTTGAGGCTGGCGATCTCGAAGAACCTGATCAGCGTGTCTTTCGGTAAATGCTCGAGGAAATCGACAGCGATAATCGCAGCAAGCGAGCCGTCTTCCTTTGATTCGAGATCGGCCAGCGAATCGCAACAACGCACCGCCAATCCCGCCTCCTGAGCGATACGTACTTGCACTTCGGCGAGATCACTCCCGGCGGCGGCGGTGTAGCCTTTGTTACCGAGCCAGGCGAGCACAAGCCCCGGCCCGCATGCCACCTCGTAAATCTCGGCATCTCGCTCGGGCGGCATCCACGGGATAAGGATACGATCGTAGAGAAACTCCACGCTTCGGAGCAGCGAGCGG
>CAZKYJ010000218.1:0-7395 GCA_964556355.1 uncultured Verrucomicrobiales bacterium
AAGCTACGTCCTGGCCGGGCTCGGGGCCGGCGCGCAGGGCGTCTTGGCCATGGTCGATGGCGAGGTCCTGGCGGCGGCGATGCCGAATCCCGTGACGCCGAACCCCGTCGCGGTGGGGATCGATTTCTGGGCGTTCGCTTCGGACGGGGATCCTGCCAACGCCCAGGTGCTGACCGTGAACCCCTCCGCCGCTACGGTGGCCATCGGCGAATCCGTCGATCTGGACGCCTACCTGTGGGATAACGCCTCGCCAGAGGAGCCCCCCTTCATCGACTGGCAGGAGAGCGGCTGGCGCTACCTCGACGACGGCAGCGACCAGGGGACGGCCTGGCGGTCGCCAGCCTTCGACGATTCGGGATGGGATTCGGGGGCCGCGCGTTTCGGCTACGGCGAAAGCGGTCTCGGGACGACCGTCGGGTTCGGTGCCAGCAGCGACCGCTACGAGACGACCTATTTCCGCCGGTCGTTCACCGTCGCGAACTCCTCGGAGGTGACCCGCCTCAAGCTAGAGGTCATCCGCGATGATGGTGTGGTCGTGTTTCTCAATGGGACGCAGATCGCGATCGACAACTTCTCCAGTAGCTCGCCCGGGAGCGGGACGCTTGCCAGAAATGACGTGGGGGGCGCCACGGAGACCCGCCCGCTCGTTTTCGATGTCCCGGTGGCCTTGCTCGTCGATGGGACGAACGTGGTCGCCGCCGAGGTTCACCAGGAGGCTCGCGATAGTTCCGACCTGCTCTTCGATCTCCGCTTGGCGGGGAGACGGAACCTCACCGGAGCAGATGCCCAGTCCTCCTGGTCGGTTTCCGGCGGGGCGTCCGTCGATGGGGCGGGCATCTTTTCGGCTGCTTCGGGGGGGCGTTACACGGTGACGGCCGCGATCGGCGCCGTTGCCGGGACGGCGGAGATCGATGTGACGAGCGACATCGCCGTGGGGATAGAAACGCTCGATGCCGTCGCGCTGGAGCGCGACGAAAGCACCGCCACCTTTCGCGTCGTCAGGGAAGGGGGGCTCGCCGGGGCGCTTCCGGTCAGTCTCTCGCTCGGTGGGACAGCGACCGAAGGGAGCGACTACACGTTGTTTCCGTTCCCGGTCGTCCTGCCAGACGGCGAGGGGTCGGTGACCGTCACCGTGCGGGCGATCGACGATTCGGTGGCGGGAGAAGGCATCGAAACGATCGGCGTCTCCGTGCAGCCGAATGCGAGCTACGCGCTGGGAGAGAAGGCGGTCGCGTCGATATCGGTCGAGGACGACGACCTGCTGCCGGTGGGAAGCATCGATCTGGTGGTGCCCGCCTCTGCGAGCGTGGAGGGATGGCGGGCGGGCGACCCGCTCCCCATCGAGGTGGCCGCGGCGGGAACGGTCCCGCTTGTCACCCGGGAGAGCGCATGGAGCTATTTCGACCGTGGCGCCGATTTGGGGACGAGCTGGAGCGCGCCGGGCTTCGACGATGGGGCATGGGTGGAGGGGCTCGCCGAACTCGGCTACGGCGATGGGGGCGACGAGGCCACGGTGCTCAGTTTCGGCCCCGACAGCGGTGCCAAATACATCACGACCTATTTCATGAAACGCTTCGATGTGGGTATCGCAGAAGACTTGTGGGGAGTGGTTGCCTCGCTCCGGCTCGACGATGGCGCGGTCATCTATGTGAACGGTACGGAAGCATTCCGCCAGAACATGCCCGGCGGCACGATCACGTCCGCGACGAGGGCACTCAGCGCCGTCGGAAATCAAAATGAAGTCGATTTTTCTGCTACGGGTCTCAGTCC
This sequence comes from uncultured Verrucomicrobiales bacterium, assembly GCA_964556355.1. Lineage (GTDB taxonomy): Bacteria > Verrucomicrobiota > Verrucomicrobiia > Verrucomicrobiales > DEV007 > CAZKYJ01. Next base: position 1,771 of record CAZKYJ010000218.1, read on the forward strand.
GACATTGCTGGTGGATGGAGAAAACGTCGTTGCAGTCGAAGTCCACCAATCGAGCCCTACGAGCAGTGATATCAGTTTCGACATGGAGCTTTTGGCGGCGGCAGATACCGCAGTCACATGGTCGGTCGGCTCAGGGAGTGCCGCCGCGGTCACATTCGCCGATCCGGGATCAGCCAGCACCACCGCCACATTCCGTGGGGCGGGCGACTACATTCTCCAGGCCGACTCAGCCGTGGGCGATGTGCAGATCCCGGTGCGGGTCGTCGCCCGTTCATTCGCCAGTGGCATCGCACGCTATCCGGATATCCAACAATTCGGTGCGCTCGACGATCCTGATAGGGACGGCTGGGTCAACCTCCTCGAAATTGCAACGGGCCGCGATCCGGGCGAGCCGGACGGCGCGATCGCGGCTCTCGTTATCGATGCCGCAGATCCGGGTTCGTCGATGCTCCGCGTGAGCCACGCCCGCCTCCGGGACGTCATTGGGAATGCCACGGGGTCGGCGGGCATCGACTACGTGGTCGATGGGATCCGCTACGGGCTCGAGATTTCGGACGGTCTGACCGGGTGGTTGGCACTGACGGATGATCAGGTCGCCCCGGCGGGTGAACCGTCGGATTCGGGTGACGGCACCGAGTGGGTTACGGTGACCATCGACCTGGCCGCCGCCGGACTTCCGGCGACCGACGAATGTTTCGTGAGGCTCGTGGTGGCCGAAGAGCCGTGAGGGATATCGGAATCTCGGCTCGCCACTCTCACCTCCCCCCACCGAGGAAGAGGTGAGGCGGTAGCGGGCGGGTCGACTTCCGCGCACGAGACTTTTGATCAGGCGCTGGAAGGGGAGCTCGGGCAGGCAACTACGGGGGCGGCTTACCCCGCTTTTTTCAGGGCTTCGAGAGTCCGGATGTGCTCCAGCTGGCGTGGGAGAAGCTCGGATTCGATCATCGTTTTGCACTCGGGCGTGACATGCTCGTTCTGCAGGGCGGACTCGTAGCTTCCTTTCCCATACTGTTCGCCGCTTGCCAACCCGTGGAGGGTCGAAGTTTCGCCGAAGAGCTTTGCGGCACCCTCGACCGTTTTGGCGAACGTGCCCCACGCGCCAGAATCGCTCGAGGGGGTGCCGCCCATGCTGATGACGTTCGCGGACAGGCGCTGGGCGCTGGCCGCGTGCTCCGAGCGGATGCGCGAGAGCGTGGCCGTTTCGGATTCGCCGGCAATTCTGTCGATGGCTTGGGTGTAGGTTTCGACCGCGGAGAGTTCGCCGCGGAGGAGTCCGTTGCAGACTTCGATGCAGTGGGAGGGGTTTTCGATCGTGTTCATGGTACCCCCTGCTTACGTGCCGCCAGCGGATGCGGTTGGGGAGCGGGGGAAGCCTTTCCCCGGATGTCTTAGATCACGGTTCCAGCGATTCCTGGAGTGATTTGAGGTGGCTCGGGACGTGGTCGAACGGGGCTTTGTCCTCGAACTCTAGTGTCACAAATCCCTGGTAGTTGGCCTCGCGAAGCAGGGAGGCAATCCTCCCGTAATCGGTGGGTTCGGGTTCGCCATCTTTTGCCCGTACCTCGATCTTCACCTGCACGTTCACCGCGAACGGGGCGCAGCGGGCGAGGTCGGTGTAGGGATCTTCCGTGTGGAAGTTCCCGGTATCGAGGTTGATGCCAAACCATTCCGAATTCACGGCGCGGGTGATGGCGAGGAGATCGTCGGCTTCTGCGACGATGCCCCCGTGGTTCTCCAAGCCGACAAAAACTCCGCGTTCGCCGGCATAGGCGCTGCATTCTTCGAGGGCAGCGATACACTGGGCCATGGCGGCATCTTTTTCGCGCCCGTTGCCGGAGCCGGCAAAGACGCGGACATGAGGTGCGCCCATGGCAGCGGCCCGGTCGATCCACAGTTTGGCATCGGCGATCTGGGCGTCGTGGTCCGCCCCGTCGGCGAGCGTGAAGTCGTTGCCGATGGCGGTGCCCGAAATGGCGACGCCGCGCAGGAACGCGTGACGCCGGATCTTCCGGTAGTCGTCGAGCGAGAACTGCGGAGGAAAAAAGTAGCCCGTGAGCTCGGCGCCGGCGATGCCGCGATCGGCGCAGTAGTCGATAAACCCGGGCATGGTGAGCGGATCTCGCCCGCCCGGGATTTCTTGGCGCTTCCCCTTCACCATGGCGAAATACTCACGGAACGAATAGGCGGCCAGTCCGAGGCGGAACGACGGACTGCCCGGGCGGACGAACGGCCCGATCCCGACGGCCGCGTGGGGGGCGGCGATGGCTCCCCCTGCGATCGCGGCGAGGGATTGGAGGGCTTGGCGGCGGCTGAGGGATGTCATTCCCGATGATGGACCGAGATCCGAAAAAATCCAACGTCGCGCAAGTTGGACGGTCGAAAGCGTCCTACGGCACGCGGGCTGCTTTGCTTGATCGCTCCACCACCCCTATACTCCACCAGTTATGGCAATTGTAAGACTTGCAGGCTCCGTTATGGGCGAGGCCGATCCGAACCGCCCCGCCCGGGCGAAGCTGCTCTACCTCCTCTTTGAGGCGGGCTGGGACATCTACAACTCGAACGGCGACCAGCGGGTCACGCTGAGCAATGTCCAAAAGAAGATCGCCGAGTCCGACGCCTTCGTCTTCACCCCTGGAGCGACGCTCGAAGACCTGTTCAAGCTGACCTCGGTCTTCGTCGGTTACCAGACCCTTGATCGCCAGCTCGCGGGCAAGCCGACGGTCGTTCTCAACGCCGATGGCTCCTGGGATTCCTACTTTGATCTGCTCCGCCACCTCCGGCGGCTCGGCACGATCCGTCAGGATTTCACCGAGTATCTCCTCGAAGTAAAAACGCCGAAAGCCGTCCTCACGACACTGAAATCGGCGCGCGCGAAGACGCCGGTGCTCCCGGAGCACGGCCACCACCCAATCGTCAGGGGGAAGGTGGAGAGCTTCGAGTCGGTGCCGAGCGCCGAGGCCGAGATCAACGTCTGCGTCTTTTGCTCGGCGAGCATCGAGGATCCTGCCTACCTCGACGACGGTTACGCGCTCGGCAAGATGCTGGCCGAGCGCGGCCACGGCTGCGTTTCCGGGGCGGGGAGCAGCGGTATCATGGGTGCGGTGGTGACCGGGGCTGCGGAGAACGGCGGCTGGACGGGCGGATCCAACGTCCCGCATATCATCGAGCTGGAGGGGCTGCCAGACGGGCTTTCTGCCTTCTGGCCGCGCCCCGATATCTACACCCGCATGGAGATCATGATCGAGCGCTCGGAGGCCTTCGTCGCGTTCCCCGGCGGGGCGGGCACGGTGCAGGAGGTGCTTGCGCTGCTCATTCTGAAGCAGCAGGGAAGCCCGCTCATGCGGGGGAAACCGATCATCATTTTCGATCGCGTCAACGCGGAGGGCATCGCCTTTTGGACGCCCTTTATCGCCCTGTTAGAAAAACTGGGAATGGATGAACTGCTCACGCCGGTAGACCGTCTCGAGGCGATCATTCCGACCATCGATTCCGCGCTCGCCGCCACCGATCCCGGGGTGGCCGAAGGGCGATCGGTGGCCTGAGCCGAGACCCATCGCCCGATGGACGTGGCGGTTCCGCACCGTTCGGTCGGTGCGCCCGTCCCCCCGGTCCCGGACGGACGACCTTCCCGCGTCCCCGGGCGATCCGGGGCATCGCGGCGATCCCGGTGTAGGGTGCCCGCCCATGACTGTAGGAGAGACCGACCAGGAATACTGCTGGCACCCGTTCACCCAGATGGCGGACTGGTGTGATCGGGACAACCCGCCGCTCGTCATCGTCCGGGGGGAGGGCGCCAAGCTCTACGACGAAAACGGCGCCGCCTACATCGACGGGAACTCGTCGATCTGGACCAATATCCACGGACATTCGCACCCCAGGATCGTCAGTGCGATCGCCGGGCAGGCCGGGCGGCTCGCTCACGCTTCATTTCTCGGCACGACCAACCCGCCGGCCGCCCGCCTCGCCGAGCGGCTGGTGCGCCTCTGCGCGGCCGGTGGCGGCTCGCCGCTACGCAAGGTCTTCTACAGCGACGACGGCTCGACGGCTATCGAGTGCGCGCTGCGCATGGCTTTGGAGTTCCGTGAACTGCGGGGAGAATCCGACCGGAGCGTGCTCGTTGCCTTCGACCAAGCCTACCATGGCGACACCTTGGGAGCAGCGAGTCTCGGGGGGATCGCCGCGTTTCGCAAAGGCTCTCACAGGTCCGGTTTCGAGGTTGTCCGGGTCGCGGATCTCGCCGGGCTCGATGGGTTGGCCGATGCGGTCAGATCCCGCATCGCTGCGGTGGTTATCGAGCCGCTCATCCAGGGCGCGGCCGGGATGCGGCGGTGGCCGGTGGGGATGCTGCGGGAGCTGCGTTCGTGGTGCGACCGGTCGGGTGCCCACCTCATCTTCGACGAGGTGATGACCGGGTTCGGGCGGACCGGAACGATGTTCGCATTCGAGCACGAGGGCATCGCCCCCGATTTCCTCGCCTTGGCCAAAGGGCTCACCGGGGGGACGATACCGCTGGCCGCCACGGTCACGACGCAGGCGGTCTTCGATGCGTTCCTCGGGGATTTCGCGGACGGCAAAACGTTCTTCTACGGGCACAGCTACTCGGGAAACCCCCTCGGCTGCGCGGCCGCGCTGGCGAATCTAGACGTCTTCGAAGAAGATGACACGCTGGCTCGGCTCCGGCCGAAAATCGCGCGCTTGGAGGCGCTCCTCGCCGGTCTCCAAGAGTCCGAGCCCCACGTCGGTGAGACACGCCAGTGCGGATTCATCGCGGCCATCGACCTGGTGAAAGATTGCGCTGTCCACGAAAAGTTCGACTGGCGCGAGCGGGTCGGCGCGCGCGTGTGCCATGCCGCGCGCCGCCACGGTTTGCTCACCAGACCGATTCTCGACACGATCGTGCTGATGCCGCCGCTCTGCGCGAGCGAGGCCGAGCTGGATGGCGCCATCGCCGCGATCCGCCGGGCGATCCGCGACGTTCTACCCTGAGACGGTCGGACGCACCGGCACTCCCCGGTCGGCGAGGAAGGCTTTCACGTCAGAGACCGTGAGTTCGCCGAAGTGAAAGATGCTGGCAGCCAGGACGGCGTCGGCCTTTCCCGCGTCGAGCACCTCGGCCAGGTGCTCGAGCGTGCCCGCCCCTCCCGAAGCGATCACCGGGATGCCGGTGGCGTCGGACACGGCGGCGGTCAGTGCGAGGTCGTAGCCGGCCTTCGTCCCGTCAGAGTCCATGCTGGTGAGGAGGATCTCCCCGGCCCCGCGCCGGTCCATCTCCCGCGCCCACTCGATGGCATCGATCCCCGTCGGGCGGCGCCCGCCGTGGGTGAACACCTCCCATTTCCCATCGCCGACCCGCTTGGCGTCGATGGCCACGACGATGCACTGGCGCCCGAAGGTATCGGCGCCGGCGGAGACCACGTCGGGATCGCTGACCGCCGCCGTGTTCACGCCGACCTTGTCCGCGCCGGCGAGCAGCATCTTGCGCATGTCGGCCACGCTGCGGATGCCGCCGCCCACCGTCAGGGGCATGAAGCATCTGGCCGCCGTTTGGGCGACGACTTCGACCATGGTGTCGCGGTAGTCGGAGGATGCGGTGATGTCGAGGAAAACGAGTTCGTCGGCTCCCTG
>CAZKYJ010000219.1:0-7382 GCA_964556355.1 uncultured Verrucomicrobiales bacterium
GGAAGCGCTCCGACGAGTGGTCGACGCCGTCTCCCCGGGGGATGAAAAACAGGTTGTCCAAGGGCCCCCGCTGGGTGACTTCCTGCCAGGTGTTCTCGCCGGTGAGGATCCCGCTGAAGCCGCCCGTGTTCTCGCTGCCTAGCAGGTCGTGCAGACCGCCCCGGCGGATGTCACCATCGACGAGGAGCACGCTGGCGCCGGACAGCGCCATGGTGTAGGCGAGACTTCCGGCAATCGTCGTTTTCCCCTCGGCCGGAACGGCGCTGGTGACGAGGATCGTCTTCGGAGGATTGGGGCCCCAGTCCTTGAAAAAGATCGATGATCGGAGGTTGCGAAACGCCTCGGCGTAGAGGTGCCGTTCGTCATCGCTCCTGACCAGGCTGATGCGGCCTTTCCCTTCCTGGTCGGGAATCTGACCGACGATATCCTCGGTGAAGTTGGCCTGATACTCCGAAAAGCTGTTGATGCGGTCGTCGAGTCGATCGATGAGGAATAGGAAAAAGAACCCGACTAGGAGACCCCCGACTCCCCCGTAGGCGAGCGTTTGAACCGTGTCGTCGTTGGCCACTTGGGCGGTGGAAGCTCGGTTCATCACCGACACGTTTTCTTGCTGGAGGTTGCGGTTGATGTCCAGCTCCCGGAGCGAGACGGTGAGCCGGTCGGCGAGTCCGGCACCCCGGTCGCGTTCGCTTTTCAGCGCCGCATATTCATTGAGGAGCGAACTTAGCTCGAGGGCCCGCGACTCCCATTCCGCAATCTCGGTGGTGAGGTTGTCGATCTGAACCTTGATGGACTCCTGTCGCTGACGGAACTTTTCCAGGCTCTGATCGCGGAAGATGCCGATGAGCGTTTCCTGTTGGGCGATCTCCTCGTCGAGGGCGAGCATATCGGGATGGTTCTCCTTCAGATCACGTCCCAGGGCCAGCTTCTTCGCTTTGAGTAGTTCGTGTTCTTTCTTGGCGTTGAGGTAGTCCGCCTCCGGCCCCAGGAGGAGCGCCGTGGGGGAGGGGGCATCCGAGGACGCCGTTGTGTCGGGGGCGCCTCGCGGTGCCAAAGTGCGGCGATCGATGTTCTGGTCGACGTCGAGACGGCCGAGGAGTTCGTACTCGGTTTCGAGCGCCGCTTTCTTGCTCGTGAGCGAGGCGAGGTAGACGGCGGCGCTGTTCCCACCTTCCTCCAAGACGACGACGTTGTGCTGATCGGTGAACGCTTTGAGATTCTTCTCCGCTTCGGTGGCCTGGCGTTCGAGGCGGACGATCTGGGTGGTGATGGCGTCGATCGAGTTGTTCGAGGTGTCCGAGCGGAGATCGCTGCGGTAGGAGATGTACTCTTCGAGGACGGCGTCGAGCATGGCTTGCACGTACTCGGGATCCTCGCCTCGGGCACGTACCCTAAAAATTGCAGAATCGCGCTCGCGAGAGACGCTGATATCGACGCTGCTGTGGTCGAGATCGGGCTGGAGCGCGGCCACGTGCTCGCTGGCTCTTCGGTAGACTTCCGAACTTTCGATCATCTCCTGTTGGGTGCCAAAAAAGTGGCTCGCGTTTTCCCGGAACTGCGGGCCGTCCTCGATGGTGATCTGACCTCCGGAGACGAGGGCACCAAAAGATTCGTAGATGACCTCCCGCGTGCGAACCTTCCACGCTGAGAGGAATATGCCGATGCTCACGCAGAGGAGGACGATCCACCAGCGCCGCTTCAGGAGGAGCTTGACCCGCTGGATCTTGGCCGACGCCTGGTTGAGGCGGGAAACGCTCGTAGGGGGGGCATGGTGATAGTCGATCTGGTCCATCGGTAGGGGAGGGAGAGGGTGCGGATGGCTAGAAATTAAAGAACTTTTCCGGGACGATGATGACGTCGTTGGGCTGGAGGAGGATGTCTTTGTCAAGCTCGCCGTCTTCCATCACGTCCTTCAGGTTGACGATGATGGTCTCGGTCTGCTTGCGGTCACCGTTGGGGAGCCGGCGGACGACTTTGACTTTCTTCATGTTGGCGAAGCGACCGAAGCCCCCGGCATCGAGGATCGCTTGGCTGAGGGTGTACTCGGAGTTGAGCCCGACGGGGAAGGGGTAGCGCCCCGGCTTGCCGATCTCGCCCATGAGGGTGACCTGCTCAGCCTCCGCGGTGGCATACTGCCCGTTGCTGCCTCCCGCGAAGTCGAGTGCGAGGATCACGGTCGCCTGGTTATAATATTGTTTTTGGAGCGCGGCCTTGATCTCGTGGGCGACCTGGAAACACGTTTTCCCTTTCGCGAATACCCGGCCGATGAGCGGTACTTCCATCTCGCCGGAATCGGTGACGATGAGTCGCGAAATACGCCCCTTGTCCTCGACCACCCGGTAGCTGAGGAGATCTCCGATGTTGAGCGGGCGGTTGTTGTCGAGCACATCCATCGAGTTCGTGGTGGCGGCGGACGGGACGGGGGCGCTCTCGCCGCCGGTGCCCTGGGCGGCGTTCTGGGCACGGAGGCCTGCGATGCTTGCGACGAGGAGGGTGGTTCCGAGAACGCGAGCGAGGATTCCGAAGAGCGGGCGAGGCCGCGGTTGGGAGGGACGTGGATGGATCATGACACTAGAGCGGTAACGGCAGAGTTGGTAGCCGGCAGGAAGAACGCCGGTACTTGATAGTATGCCTTAATTGACGGGTTCCAACGAGAAGAAATCGCCGGGGCGAACCCTACACGGGGGAGGGGGAGGCCTTAGAACGCGTAGTTCATCCCCAAGGTGACGCGATTTTGCTCGAAACTTTGGTCTTCATCCTCGGCATCGACCGACCAGTAGCGGTAGATCAAGGAGAGGGTGGTCCGCCGGGTCAGCGAGTAGCTGAGGTCCGCCGAAGCGGTCCACTGGTCGTAGCTGCGCCCCGAGACGTCGGAGTCGATCTGGCTGTAGGAACCGCCCAGTCCGACCCCGAGGTAGCGGGTCAGCAGGCGACGGTAGTAGGCGTCGACCCCGGTGCGCGTCAGATCTTCCGAGAGGATGGCGTCCGAATCGTTTTCGTTCTCATAAAAAACGCCCGCCGAGAACGAGCTGCCGTCTTCCGGCTCGATCGTGAACCCGTAGCGAACGTAGTCGATGATCGTGAAATTGCTCAACACACCGAGGCCCGTCTCGCGACCGGCGGTGAGGGTGTGCCGGAATTCGCTGTTGAGCTGGTTGCTGATGGCGATGTTTCCGTAGGCGCCGGAATAGTCCTCGACGTCGCCGTTGACGCCGCCGGACGCGTAGTCGAGCGACTGGTAGCCTCCGGCCACCCGCACGGACGTGTAGTGAGAAATCGGGGTGTCGAGGAACGCTCCGACAAAGATCGAATCGACGTCGTTCTGGACGTCTTCTTCGTAGTCGACCAGGCTGAGCCCCGACTCCACGCCGACCCGCCATGTCTGACGGGGCGAGTACGAGGGGCTGAGGAAGAATTCGTGGGCGTCGCGATCGATGAACTCGTAATCTTCGGAAAGCGAGCGGGCGATGAAGAAGTCGTAGCCTGCGGCGAGATCGACCCGCTTGTTGATCGGCCAGAGGATCGAGATCCCCGCCTCGTTCTCGATCGACCCGAAGACGTCTTGGTCGTCGAGCTGGAACGAGTCTTGGCGGCGGTTGTCGATGCTGAGCCGGTCGTGCAGGTTCACGAGGACGTCGCCCGCGAAAAAGTCGAACGACAGCACCGAGTTCGGTGTGATAAAAAGATCGACATCGTCGCCCGTCGTGGATACCTCATCGTGGTGATCGAGGTAGCGCTCCAGCCCGATGCCGAGCTCGAGATCGAGTCGCGAGGTGCGGGTGATCTGCCATCCGGCGTTGATGTCCAAGAGACCGCCGACCACGAAGTCGCTGATCTCGTCAGTGCCGCTGCGGAGCACGTTGTCGTCATATTCGACGTAGGTGCCGAGACCCAGCTGAAAATCCACCGGGCCGATGCTGAAGTTCCGGTTGCTGGGGCCTGTCCCGACCGTGGGGAAGTAGTCCGTGCGGTACGAGCCGCTCACCGTCGAACGGCGGTAGGGCCGGGAGTCGTAGGGGACGATGGTCGCCGGGCCGGCAAATTGGCCGTAGCGCTCGGAGTATCGCTGCTGATAAATGTCGGCGTAGATGTCGGCCGTGTCGGCAGGTTCGCCGATCGGGCGCCGCTCGGAGCCGGCGAGCGCTTCCTCCCTCGCTTCGGCCACGTAGGCATCGCGCGGGCTCGGGCTGCCCTGCGCCCGCCGGGGAGCCGTGCCCGGCTCCGATTCCCTGGCGGCCGCATCGCGCGCGGCCCCGCGTTCGGCCGCATGAGCGCGCAGGTCGTCGAAGAAGGCGCCCGTTCTCGACGGCTGGATCGCGGTCTGGGCATAGAGCCCCACGCCCTCGTTCGCGACGAGGGCGATTACAATAAACGTTATTATAGTACTGAGTCGAGAGCGTCTCCGCAAGCGGCACATAGGTGGAGTAGGTAGAGGGAGATGTTGGAAGCTACCACCAGGAGCGCTGGGTCGCGAATCTGATAGTCCTAAAAAAGGTTCGAGATTACCGATAATTAATGCAATGTCGAGGAAATTTTAGCCTTGCAGAGTAATCCTAGTCCGCGCATCCTTTATGCGAAGCGGGTTCTTCGCTTCGAACCATGTTTCATGGACACGTTCCCTTCCCTAGCAATAATGAATCCAAACAGATTTTTTTTCCGTTCATCGATTCCTAAATGGGTCGCAAGCGGAGGGGGCATTTTCCTGCTGGCTTCCGCGTTCGCCCAGCCGCTGTCGGCACAGGGGATTGAATTTATTGCCGACGAGGCCGGTGTTGGTCGGCATGCGAAAAACCTCGCCCGACATCACCTTGGTGCGAAGTTCGTGGCAATGACGGGGGCTTCGGCCGCCGAGGCGGCGGTGCTCCTGACCGAGGAGGTTGCCGTTGGTTATCCGCTTCCCGCAGGATTCAGCGAGATGGTAATCGCGCTGGCGTCGATCGAGTCGCTCGAGGGACTGCGGTTCGCCAACGCTGGCGCGGCCGGGAAAGTGACGGTGCGCACATCGGAGATCCTCCGTGACGCGGGCGACGCCGGCTGGTCTTCGGAGCGATTTGCCGTCTTCCAAGCCAACGACCCCGTAGTGAAAGTTCCCATCGGTTGGGAAGACGCAAAATATCTCCACGTCCGTTTCGATGTGGCAAAACCAGGTGAAATTTCCACTTTTGGCGTCTTTTCGGATCGGGATGCGACCGACTATGAACTGGCTCCGCTCGTCAACGTTCCCGACGCTAACGGCAACGTCGCCGCCGGCGATTCGTCCGACAGGTCGGAGATCACCTCGTCCGACATCGATGTCGCGACGCTCACCGCCGGCGCGCGGGTGGTCTATTCGAGCGGTGGCGAAGGAGATCCCAACGCGGTTCTCGACCAGGATCCCGCCACGGTTTTGGCTTTCGGCGAGGCGGGCGTGCGGCGGGTGCTGGTGATCGAGCTGGGTCAGGACTTCGACATCGACCGCGTCGGGATCATGCTGGCGGAGTCCGAGAACCTCGACGTCTACGTCTACTCGCTCAGCGAATACGAGGGGGGAGCTCCCGACCTGACGGGGCTGGAGCCGGATGGTGTGGTCGACGTCTCGGGCGTCCGAGGATCGGAGACGCTTGGGGGGGGAACCTCCGGCCGGTACATCGTTCTCGTCTTCACGGGGACGGGGGAGAATTCCCCGTTCGAGGTGGTTGAGATCGGCCTTTACCTCACGGAAGAATCTGCGAGGGAGTACGGCGTGATCCCGGGAATCTCGGATGAGACGGTTCGGCAGCAGGGATTGTTGGAGGAGCCGTCCGCCTTCCGGTTCGGACCGCTTGGATTCGCGGGATCGAACTTCCTCCGCAGGGGCGGGCTCCGCGGTGCTGCGGACAGGCTCGCGACGGATGTGGCGAGCGGCTCGAGCCGATCTGGCACGCGTGATACGCCCCGGAGCCGGACGCCCGTCGCGACCGCTCCGGCTTCACCTTGACCTCGGCCCAGCACCGTTGCAGGATCACTCTTGGTGATTTCCCCTACCCCGAGTGTGCCCACGTCCAGTCATCGAGTCGTCCGTCGACGCGTGAGCGTGCGATCGGTGGTCGCTGCCGGTTTGCTCGCGTTGGGAGGCGGCACCCTCGCTGCGGCCGACCTCGGCGACGAGTTTTCCAACCCTCTGGGGATGGCATTTCGGCGGCTTGAAACGCCCGCGATTCTGATGGGGGTCTTCGAGGTGCGCAACCGCGAGATGCAGGCGTTCGCCGATGCGACGGGGTATTCTTGGGTGCCTGTTGCCGGGACGAAGCCGGACGATGCGGCCGGTGGGATCAGTCTGACCGACGCGGCGGTGTTTTGCCGCTGGCTGACGGCCGAGGACAGGAAATCCGGGGCGCTGAGTAGGGAACAACTCTACCGGTTGCCGACGAACCGGGAATGGGATTGGGCGGTGGGACTCTCCGGAACGGCGGCGGACCGGGTCACGTCCGGCGATCGGCTGTTCCCTTGGGGGCGGGCCTGGCCCCATCCGAGCGGAGCGGGAAACTTGGCGGCCGAGGAGATCGATGGCTTCGACGACGACTTCGAAGAGCTGGCACCGGGGGGCTCGTTCCAAGCATCGCCCGATGGCCTCCACGATCTTTCCGGGAACCTCTGGGAGTGGGTCGATTCCTCGACGGGGATCGTATCGAGTGGCTTCGCGACAGGGCGCAGGGGAATCTTGAGGGGAGGCTCGTATCTCTATTTTCGCCGGGAGAACCTCTCCGCAGCCTACCGCTACGAGGTACCTGCCGACCTCCGGGCAAAAACCTTCGGCATGCGCGTGGTTCTGGAAGATCCCACGGAGGCTCGGCCGGCGGCGAACGTTCCGCCTCCGGTTGTGGCCGAAGGTGCGGAAAGCGTGGATCTGGACGACCGGCGGGCGGATCTCCTCGCCGAACGAATCATGACCGACGAAGAGGAGCAGGCGGCCATCGAGGCCCGGCGTGAGGTGCTCGTTACCGGGGACGGACAAACTTCGGCCGATCTCGCTTCCCGCGAAGCCAGCCAGCCCCAGGTCGGAGCGCCATTTCAGAACTCGCTTGGGATGTCATTCGTGGCCAGAGGGGCTTCGGTGACCCCCGGCCTCCTCGTCGGGCGCGACGAGGTTCCGGTCGGACCGGTCCGGCAGTTCTTCGAAGCGGAAGGTCGGCCTTGGGACACCCTGCCCAGTTTCAGCGACGGCTCCGATCTTCCGGCATGCGGGATCGCTTGGGCGGACGCCGAGAAGTTTTGCCTCTGGTTGACCGCCAGAGAACGGGCCTCGGGCTGGCTCGGACCGGACGACTTCTACCGCCTGCCTACCGACAGTGAATGGTCGGAGTGGGTGGGGCTTGAAAGCGAGCCGGGGGGGACGCCCGGGGAACGCCACCTCTCACACGGGG
>CAZKYJ010000220.1:0-7371 GCA_964556355.1 uncultured Verrucomicrobiales bacterium
AAATGGTCTGCTAATCCGACAGGGGCCGACCATGAGGGAAGAATTCTACCAAAACCAGCTCTTCGCCGGTATCCCCCGCGAGGTTGTCAGCGGACTGTCCCTCGACATCAAAGAACGCGTTTTCGAACCCCGTGAGATCATCTTTCGGGAGGGCGACCTCGCGGAGAGCTTCTACCTCGTGGCCGAGGGCATCGTTCAAGTGTCCAAAGGTTCCGGCGACGAGTCCGAAAAAATAAGTACCATCTCCCCAGGCCAGTACGTCGGAGAAATGGCGGTCATCGACCGTGGCACGCGCTCGGCCGCCGCCAGTGCCATCGGCCGCTGCATCCTCGGTGAAATTGACACCGAAGGCTTCGATCGGATTGCGGTCTGCTCGTCCGAAGTGACCCGGAATTTCGTCCACACCCTTGTCCAGCGACTCCGGGCCACCGACGACCAGCTCCTCAGCACCCTGCTGAGGGCGGAGCGCACGAGCACCATCGGGAAGATGACCGGCTCCATCGTCCACGACCTCCGCAACCCCGTGCAAAACGTTCTCACCGCCGCCGAGTTCTGTGCCGGTGACGACAGCCCAGAGATGAAGCACGTGGCCAAGCTCCTCGAAAAATCGGCCAACCGTATGATGCGGATGCTCCAGGAACTCCTCGACTTCTCGAAAGGGAGACCCCAGCTAACCCGCAGTAGCCACAGCACCGCAGAACTCGCCAGAACTCTCGACGAAGAGATCCTCCACCGGCTCCGCAACCGTGGGATTAACGCCCGGTGCGACGTCCGCTACGACGGCGAGTTTTCCGCCGACTTCGACCGCTTTTTGCGCGTCCTCATCAACATCATCCGGAACGCCCAGGAGGCCATGCCCAACGGGGGGGACATCACCGTCTGTATCTTCCGGGGTGGATCCGACCTCAAGATCGACATCGCCGATACCGGCAAAGGCATTCCCGATGACAGCCTGGCCCGGATTTTCGAACCGTTTTTCAGCGAAGGAAAGGCCAACGGCACCGGCATCGGCATGTCCATGGCCAAAAGCCTCGTCGAGTCGCACGGCGGCACCATCACGGTCACGAGCAAGGTGGGGGTCGGGACGACGTTCCACCTCAGCCTGCCGCTAGATGGGAAGGCATAGTCGGGGGCGGCGCCGATGGGCGGTTGTCCCGAGGACGGTCACCCTGCGGCCACGGTGGCACACACCTTCTCGAAATCTTCCGCCATCCTCGCGACGCTAAACTTTGTTCGGACAGACTCCTCGCCCGCCCGGCCGAGTGCCCGGCGGCGATCCTCGTCGAGCAGCAGGCCCTGCAGGGCATCGGCCAGCGACTCCGCGTCGTCGGGTTCGCAGATGACGCCGCCCTCGGTATGCCCGAGAACTTCCGGGAAGGCCCCGTGGCGGGGCTGGACGACGGGGACGCCGCAGGCGTGCGCCTCCAGGAGGTAGAGGCCGAAAGCCTCACCGTAGGTGGCGGGCACCGAGAGCACGGAGAGGCTGCGCAGGAAGGCGATCTTCTCATCGAGATCGATGTTGGCGCGGAACTCGATGTCACCGTCGAGCCCGGCCCGCTGCAGTTTGCCGACCTGCTCGGCGATGAACTGGTCGTCGCCCGTTATCTTGCTACCGGCCACCCGAAGCTGGAGTCCCGGGACGGTTCCCCGCCCCTTCAGCAAGATGAATGCATCGACCAAGGTGTGCAGTCCCTTGCCGTGATGGAGCCGCGCGAGATAGCCGATGGTGGGGCGGTCCGGCGGGCTCTCGGGTGGTGAGAACCGGGAGGAGTCGATCCCGTTGAGCACGACCGCGACCTTCTCGTCCGACACCTGCAGGCGGCGGCGCATCGACTCGGCATAGAACTCACTCACCGCGATAAAGCGCGCCACGTTCTCGCTCTCTTTTCTGAAGGCTTCCCAGGCCTCGGTGAGATAGGGCTCGGGAAGCGAGTCAAGGAAGCCATCCTCACCTTGCAGGCTGGCGATGACCGGGATGCCCAAGTCTTGCTGGATGGTTTTGGCGATGCCGATGAGCAGGCCGTTGGAGAGCGAGACGATATCCGGCTTCGGATCTTGGGCACCGATCCAATCGACGAGCTTCCGCCACTCTTTCGCCTGGCGCCCTTCCGCCGCCTTGAAGCTGCCGAGGGTCATCTGACCGAGATCTTTCGCGGTGGTCATCCCCATCCGGTTGGCGGCTTTGAGGAGGAGCTTTTCGGAATCGAACAGCCTCTCCAACCAGCGCGGCGCATGTTGGAAAAGCGAGGCCTTTTCTTGGAGATACAGGTTGATCCCCCCGAGGAAAACCGGCGCGTCCGGGCTCGCCTTGTCGTCGTCGGTGACGAGGGGGAGATAGAGCGGGACCATCACCACGTCGTGCCCCCGGCGCCGCAGCTCTTTGACGAGCAGGTTGTCCCGGAGACAGCTACCGCAGTGGAAGTTCCCCGTGCCCGGAGTGAGATGGACGATGTTCACGCGACGACAGCTTCGGCTGCGGCCGGTTTGCCACCGCGCCCGTGACCCAACTCCGCCGGGATCTGCGCGAACTCTTCCACCGCTTCGAAAAGCTCGCCAAGATCCTTGTCGACATCGCCAATGAGACAGTCGGTGAGGTCCGCCCGGAGGTGGGGGTACTTCCGGATGACGTCCGCGAAACTGAAATTCTCGTCGTAGAAAGCGTAGACGATCTTCCGCATCGCCTCGATCCCGTCGCAGAGTTTCGCACCGTAGCCGTCGAAACGGGACGCGCTGAAATCCCCGGCGGTGAGTGACTCGTCGATGACGTCTGCCGCCATCGCCCCGCTCTTAAGCGCGAGGAAGACCCCCGAGGAAAAGACCGGGTCGAGGAAGGCGAATGCGTCCCCCACCAGCACGGCACCGTCGTCGGCGCAGTACTCGGAGCGGTAGGAGTATTCGCCCGTCGTCCAGTATTCCCCGAACTGCTCGCCCGGCGCGAGGTGTTCCTCGATCCACTTGTTCTCGTGACTCTCGCGCTCCATGATGCTGGCCGGGTCGTTGCCGTCGCGGAAGAGGTAGTCGCGTTCCGCCACCACTCCGACACTGACGATGTCTCCCTGCAGCGGGATGTACCAAAACCAGCCTTTGCCCGGGAGGTAGGCGACCGTCGTGGATCCGGCGTCGAGCCCGGGGTCGCGCTTGGCACCCTTGAAGTAGGTCCAGATGGCGATTTTCTTGAGTTGCGGGTCGCGCTTTCGCCACCCGCTTTTGGCGGCGACCAGACAGTCGCGCCCGGTCGCGTCCACGGTGATGGGGGCGAAGATCTCGCTGGTTGTGCCCTCTTCATCCTCCGCGAGGACACCGGTCACTGCGCCGGTTTCACCGTCGCGGATGACATTTTTCACCTTGATGCCCTCGCGGACTTCCGCGCCGTTCTCGCGGGCGCGATCGAGGATCATCTGGTCGAAGACGGCGCGTTCGACCTGCCAGGTCTGCGCCGAGGGATGGTCGTAGTGTTGGAAAAAATAGAACGGGCGGCTCTGTTTGCCGTCGGGGTTGACGAACTGGACGCTGTGTTTGTTGACGAACTGGTGCTGCCTCATCTTTTCGATAAGCCCGAGGCGCTCGAGCGTGAAGTAGCAGTAGGGCATCAGCGACTCGCCCACGTGGTAGCGGGGGAAGCGCCCCTTTTCCAAAACGAGGACGCGTCGCCCCTTCTCGGCAAGAAGGGCGGCGGTGGTGCTCCCGGCGGGGCCGGCACCGACCACGATGGTGTCGTAGGTGTTGGGTTTGATCATGGGTGCGTAGAAGGGAATACGAATCTGGCCGGGGATTGATCGTGCCTATTACCGCTGGCGCAGCAGCCGTCTAAGAAAGAGAAAATTCGGACGGCGCACGCGGCGCCGGCCCCGCCGTGCCCCGTCATCATTCGACCTGCGAGCTTGGCACCACCACTCCCGTCACCGTCCTGCCAGCGATCTCCACCCATGAGTCCGCCGCCGCTAGGCGTGCTGGCCTGCCTCCGGCAAGATTTCGACGATCTGCGCCAAGGTGGTGCCGTCCGGTTTGCTAAGGACGTTGCAGCGGCCGAAGAGCGGGCGCTTGATAACCTGGTCGAGGAGGAGCCCGACGAAGGCGTCGGCCTCGTAGCGAAAATACGCTCGTGGGGCGCTCACGTAGGGGACTCCCATCCTCCCGAGGATGCCGCCGAGAGGCTCGCCGCCGGTGGCGATGGCCTCGCTGACCTCGGGCTCGAACCGGTCGAGGAACACGCGGATGGCACCGAATTCGACCGGCTGGCCGGTATCGGCGCGGTCGAGGATGACCAGCCGCGACAGCACCCCATCTTCCATGCTCTTCGAGCAGACCCGCAGGCCGATCTCCGAACCGTGGTAGCGGCGGAGGGTCGAGGTCATGTCGCGCTCGTGGACGAGGAGCGTCCGCGCCGGCTCGGGGAGCTGTGTCCCATCGAGCCGCTCCACCCCGGGAAGCTCGATCCCGCTCTTGGCGTAGAAGCGGCCGATCGGATCGAGCAGCGCCACGAAGGCCTCGTCGGCCACCTCAGGCATAGCGGGCATTGCGGTGCTGGGGCAAGAAGAACTCGTGGAGCAACCGGTCGACCTGCATGAGACCGTCGCGGGTCAGTTCGATACTGTCGTCACCCAGCTTGGCAAAGCCTTCGTTCTGGAGGTAGTCGAGCTGGCTGCGGAAGCGCTCGCTCGGGTTCTCGCCGAACTTCTCGACGTAGTAGCTCGGCGCCACCCGGCCGAGCTTCATGCGCAGGATGAACTCGCGGATGAACCGCTCCTCGGGGCTCGTCTCGTAGGCGCGGTAGAGGGGCAGCTCCCCTTTGTCGACCGCCATCATGTAGGGGCCGACGTCGTGGTTGTTCTGCAGGTGGGTTCCCCCGAGCCCCCCGAAGGAAGCCACCCCGAGAGGCAGGAGATCCGCCCCGGCCCAGAGGCTGTCCCGGTAGACGAACTTGGTCTTTTCCGGGTCTTTGACCACGGTGGTGGCACTGGAGACGGTGTAGCCGGCGGCCTCGAAGGTTTCGAACGCATACTTGACCCATTCGCGCTTGGTCGGCCAGTCGGCCACGGGCGCCGTGAGCTTGCCCGCGCTCTTCATCTCTTTGTAGATCGTCGTGTTGTATGGGATCTCCATCTGGTAGATCGTCACGCACTCGGGATCGAGCTCGATCGCCTTGTCCACGACGCGCTTCCAGTTATCTTCGGTCTCATCGACCATCCCCGCGATGAGATCGATATTGAGCTGCGGGAAGTCGAGCGACTTGGCGATCTCGTAGGCCCGGAAGATCTCTTTCGAGCGGTGGGCCCGGCCGTTGAGTTCGAGGATATGGTCGTCGAAGTTCTCCACCCCGAGGCTGAGGCGGGTGACGCCGACCTCGCGGATGGCCTCGAGCTTCTTCTCGTTGAGCGTGCCGGGCTCGGCCTCGAAGGCGACCTCCTCGGCCGCGTCCCACGGCAGGTAGCCCTTCATACGGTCCGTCAGGTCGTGGAGCTGGGGAACCGAGAGGTAGGAGGGGGTGCCGCCGCCGAAGTAGATGAACTGCGGTTTGCGACCGGCGATGTAGGTGCGCTTGGCGTAGGCCTCGAACTCGCGCATCCCCGCATCGACGTAGGCGCGGATCTCGGCGGCGTTCTTGTCGGTATAGACCCGGAAGTAGCAGAAGTGGCACCGCTTCCGGCAGAACGGGATGTGGAAGTAGACGCCGAGGGGGACGTCGGTCGGCGCGGGCCTGTCGAGAATCTCCTGGACGTTGGCCACCTGGTCCTGCTCCCAGAACGAAAACGGGGGGTAGTTGGCCACAAAGTAGTTGCCGGCGCCGGTCTGCTCGTCGTCCTCGGGAGACTGGAGCGGGACTTTGGCTACCTTTTCGGCGATCGCGGCGGTGCGATCTGGTTTTTTGGTCGTGTTGTCCATGAATGGTCTGCGGTGTTATACGTCACTCGGCGGCGGATGTTTTCCCCTTGCTCCTGAATCCGTAGATCGCACCGTCGTCCGCGCCGATGACGACCCAGCCGTCCACCACCGCGGGGCTGGCCCCGATGGGCGCCCCCACTTCATAGCTCCACTGCTCTTCGCCGGATTCTAGGTCGAGTGCGTAGAGCGTCCCGTCATCCGACCCGGCGAGCACGGAGTTCCCGCAGACGACCGGTGACGAATCGACCCGGCCGCGCGCCTTGAAGCTCCAGACCTTTTCGCCGCTCTCCCGCTCGAGCCGGTAGACGTTCTTGTCCCGGCCCGCCGGGACGACGAAGCCGTCGCCCACCGCCGGCGTGGCGAAGAAGGGGAACGACTTTTCCCGGAAGCTCCAGAGGATGCTCCCGCTCTTGAGGTCGGCGGCGATGACCTCGTTGCCGTAGTGGCCGAGGTAGGCCTTGCCGTCGCGAACCGCCACCGCGTTGGGAACGTAGCTCTCGATCTCGACCTTGCCGAACTCGGCTCCCGTCGCCGCTTCGACCGCGTAGACGAACCCGTCGCAGCCGCCGAAGTAGACCTTACCGTCGGCCACGGCGGGCGCGCCGTTGATGTAGTTGCCCGTCTCGTACGACCAGATTTTTTCGCCGGTGTTGGCATTGATCCCGTAGAGCGAGTTGTCGTAGCTGCCAACCAGGATAATGGGATCGGATCCGTCTTCTGGCTGGAAAAAATTCGTGCCGCCGAGGATTTCGCCGCCGGTCTCGAACTTCCATGCCAGCGAGCCATCGGCGCTGTTGAGCGCGTAGACGAAGCCATCGCCGCACCCCACGTAAACGCGGTCGCCGAGGAGGCAGGCGCTCCCCTCGAAAAGGTCGTCCGATTGGAAGACCCAGATCTCCTCGCCGTCTTCCAGGCCGATGCAGCGGAACGCGCCATCGCCATCACCGATATAGATCCGTCCGTTCTCGATGCACGGGGTGGCCTTGATCGGGCGGGCGGCGTTGAACGTCCACGCCCGCTCCAGGGGGAGCGTGATCTCCCCGGCGGCGATCCCCTGCATGGCGGCGTCGCCGCGGAACGTCAGCCAGCTCGCCGGTTCCTGAGCCCGGGCGGCCGTGGTTGCAGCGCCCAAGACGAGGACAAGCAAAATCGTTTTCATCGGCTACGATAACACATCCTCCCCCGCCCCAAAGTCCTCATGACCATCGGAATCCCCAAGGAAATCAAAGTCCAAGAACACCGCGTCGCCATGGTGCCCGGCGCGGTGCAAGAACTCGTCCGCCGCGGCCACCGGGTCGTCGTGGAACGCGGTGCGGGTTCCGGCTCCAGCTACCCCGATGCCGAGTTCACCGCCGCGGGAGCCGAGATCGCACCCGACGCCGACGGCGTTTTTCGCGAGGCCGAACTCATCGTAAAGGTCAAAGAACCGCAGCCCGCAGAGGCCGCCCGCCTCGGAACGCAACACCTCCTCTTCACCTACCTCCACCT
>CAZKYJ010000221.1:0-7350 GCA_964556355.1 uncultured Verrucomicrobiales bacterium
GCCCAGATCCTCCACGACCTCGGCGTCCGGGAGATCCGGCTGATGACCAATAACCCGAAAAAAGTGGTCGGACTCGAGGGGCACGACCTCCGAATCACCGAACAGGTTGCCATCCGGCAAGAACCGAATCCGAATAACACCAAGTACCTCGAGACGAAAAAGGCGAAGCTCGGGCACCTGCTTTAGGGTGCGGCCGGCTACTCCTCGATGATGCGGTAAAACGCGGGGGCAGGATCCGGGTTCTCGATCTCGTACTGCGTGGTGAAGCCGCCGCTCTCGATGGAGTCGACGACCTCGAACCATT
Source organism: uncultured Verrucomicrobiales bacterium (assembly GCA_964556355.1). Taxonomy (GTDB): domain Bacteria; phylum Verrucomicrobiota; class Verrucomicrobiia; order Verrucomicrobiales; family DEV007; genus CAZKYJ01. The sequence goes on from CAZKYJ010000221.1 coordinate 305, forward strand.
CTTCCAGCGTGGAGGACGCCTCCAAAATGTAGAACTTCCTGGGAAGCGAGTTCCAGACCAGCCTGACGATCCCGAGGCTCTGGTCATAGTCGATGGAGGTGATCCGAAAATCCGCGATCCGCTCGAGGGCCGTGGAGCCCGGGGCCGCGAACATGGTGGCGACCTGGGCGGCATCGATCTCCACCGAGTAGACCTGCACGTCGTCCATCAACCCGTCAAAACCGAACCCCGCGGCGGCGCGGGTCGCCAGGTAGAGGGATGTGGTCGATGCGCCCGGCGGGTAGTCATCGAAGCCGACCGTCGCGTCGTTTTCGACGATCAGTTCGCCGTCAATGTAGAGGCGGGAGCGCGTGGCCGTGGCGTTCCCGAAACCGTCTTCGTCAAGGTGGGTGAGCACGATGTGGTAGACGGATCCGTCGAGGATGAGTCCCGGATCGGTGGTCAGAACGGTCTGGCCTGCAACGCGGAAGGTCACCGCTCCTGAATCGTCGATGAAGAGGCCGTAGATGTTGTCTCCGGCAGAGAACTGGGGGTCGCGATTGAAAAGGGTGTCGGTGCCACCGTCCCCGGATTCAGGGCGGATCCATACCGAGAGGCTGGTGGTCGGCGTGTGCAGTGGCGGGAGGATGCCGAAGTTTCCGGCCGGGGGGAACTGCGCCGCGGTGAAGCCGATGGAAGTTCCGGTGGCCAGCGCCTCCGCGCCGTAGACCAGAGGGTCGCTGACATTGAACAGGCCGTCGGCGCCGTTTTGCGAGGCGTCGACGACGGTGGTTCCAGACTCCTCGTCCAGCTTGTAGTGCGCCAGGAGGGGCGCCGCAAAGAGGGCGCGGAGCGGGAGGGAGATCGACGGTTCCATCGCGTCGGTCGTCACGAATTCGATGGTGGCCGCTTTCGTCCCGAAGGCGCCGGCGGCGGTGAAATCGACATCGACCATTTCCAGCGAGTTCGCCGGGATGGTGATCGGAAGCATGCCGGCAATGGTGAATGCCCCCCCATCAGCACCCGAGATATTGATGGCGTCCACCGTCAGAACGTCGTCCGAAAGGTTTTCGATGAGGAAGGTTCCCGTGGCCATGCCCCCCTCCTCGGACACCGGGGCAAAAGGGATCAGCTGCGAGATCGCGATGTTTGGGGCAAACGCGGTTTCGATCACGAAGTTGTCGAAGAGGCCGAACTGGAAGTCGGGGACCGAGCTGATGGATCCGAATGGGTCTTCGTAGCCGATGACCACGAATCCGTCGGTTTTCACATCCGTGGTCCGGAAGAATTCGACGCCGTTGTACTCGACCGTCAGCTGGCCGTTGAGCACGGTGATCTCCGCGTGCACCCAGGAATTATTCGGAGCCTGTGGCACCGGGCTGGCAGCGGGGAACGCGCTGAGGAACATGGCCGAGCCGTCCGTGGTGTTCCCGAGATCCGCGAGCTCGACCGGGCCATTGAAGAGGATCGCGTCCTCCGTCCCGAACCCGCCCTCCGTCGACAGCCAACCCCAGCTCCCGACGAGCCCCGGATCGTCACGGTTGAGCCGGCCGAAGCGGATGAGCCCGTCGTGCCCGACACCCCAGACGACGCTCTCGGTCGATCCGGTGCCCGGCAGCGGGTCTGCCACGCTCAGGTACATGTCGAAGCTCACCCGGAAATTCTCCCCGGCCGCCAGTTCCACTTCGTCGCCCCCGGCGGTCTCCAGCGCGGTGAGGTTGACCACGTTCAACGCACCTTCAGAAAGGTTCGCCTGCATCACGACCCCCCGGGTGGCCGCGCTCCCTGGAATCATGTTAGGCGCTTCCGGGATGGAGTGCACCGTCGCGCCGATGGTGAAGTTCGAGTAGTCGACAAAAGTCGTCACCGTATCGGACGTCGCCCCCACGGAGACCGCGGCGCTCGCCTCGCTATCGAAGCCTTCCTCGTAGAGGATCTGAGCGGGCAGGCAGGGCGCCAGGAGGATCGAAGCGAGGGCGAGAGCAGATCGGACGGAAGTCATGGGAGAGGGCGGGGCTAGTTGCGTCCCTTGAAACTAGCCTAGCATTGCCCGTGCCGGAAGCAGGAATGATCCGCGATGTAGCCGCAAAACTTGATCGAAAAATTCATTGATCTGGCATCGGATGTGCGTCCCATTGAAAGGAATCACACTCCTATGAAGCGCCTCTCACACCACGCTCTGATCGTCTGTCTTTCCGCGTTTGCGACGGGCAGCCATGCCCAGCTCATCCTGGATACCTTCGACGTCGATACCTCCGCCAACTATACGGTTCGCGATGACGGCAATGCGACCTCCGGGGACGGCACACCCGACAGCGTGATCAATTTTGCCTTCGACTATTCGGGAGTCGGGATACCGTCGGCGCCGCGCAGCACCGGGGGCACCACCCTGGGGCTGTTCATGGCGGTGAACGAGACGGCGAACGACGCTGGCGCGGCCGACCACATCACCGCTTTCAACAACCTCGCGGTCACGGGTTCCTACCGCGTCACCGTCGACCTCTACATGGCCGTGGAACTCGGCCAGCCCGGCTCCACCGAGTTTGCCACCGTGGGACTGGCGAGCGACGGCGCGGACTTTAACAGTATTTTTACCCCGATTGCGGGGAGCGGTCACTTCCTCTCGGTCACCGGTGAGGGGGGGTCGAGTTCGGACTTCCGGCACTTCGTCAGCGGGACCCCGGTGAATGACGGCGACGCCTCCTACCTCAATAGCACGAACACCACGAACGCGACCGGCGACACCTACCTGACGATTTTCGCCGGCGGCGATTTTCCGGGGTCCCCGGGCAACCGCTGGACGACCCTGACCATCGACGTCATCGAAGGAGGAAACGTCACCTACGCTTTCGACGGCACGCCGATCATCCAGACCCCGACCGACACCACCACCGGTTTGATTGGCCTTGGTTACACCGACGCTTTCAGCTCGGTCGGCCCCCACTTTGTGGTCTTCGACAACCTGGAGGTTGCGGTGATCCCCGAGCCCGCGGCCGTCCTCCTCGCGACGCTCGGGCTTCCGCTCCTGCTCCTCCGCCGCCGACGCTAGCGGGAAAACGCGGCGGCGGTCCGGCTGGAACGTTCCGGGTTCCGCCTATCGCCGATAGGGCGCAATTCGCGGTGCCCTTCTCCGTCTCCTATCCCCCCTTCGGCGCCCCCCCCGGTGCGAGATGGACGCGTGGGCAGTCCGCGTGGGTGATCGGACAGCAGCGCCAGCTTCCCAGGCTCCGCGCGATCCGACGCTTTAATCTAAAGTTGCTCCGGCGGCAGGCTCCCGTCGCAATTCGCTTGCGCGCCGCGTGATTCTCCCCCACCCTCCCGGCCGCTATGTCAACGTCATCGCTCCCAAGAAAGCCCCGGGTTATCGGGGTGAAGAAGACCTTCGCCATCGTCGCGAGCCTCTACAACGAGCCGTTCGTCAACGCCCTTGTCGAGGCCACTCGCAATGAGATCCAGCAGATCATGCCCACCGCCAGCATGCCGCTCTACCGCGTGCCCGGTGCCGGCGAGATCCCGGTGTGTGCGGAGTATGTCGTCCAGCACGCCAACGCCGACGTCGTCGTCGCCCTCGGCGTCATCATCAAGGGGCAGACGGATCACGCCGATCTCATCGCCCTCGGCGTCGCCAACGCCCTCCAAGAAATGGCCTGCCGGAACCTTATCCCGATCATCAACGAGGTGCTTTTGGTAGAGAACGAGATGCAGGCCAAGGAGCGCTGCTTCGGGGTTCAGCTCAACCGCGGGATCGAGGCCGCCCGCGCCGCCACCACCATGGCCGAGCTCTTTCAAAAGCTCGACACCACCTACACCCCCGTCAATCGGGGCCGCTCCTCCGGGTAGCCCAAGCACCATCATGGGAAGACGCCGAGACGGCAGGGAGGCAGCCGCCCAGTTCCTCTACAGCCGCGATTTTAACCGGGAACCGAGCGCCGAGGATCTCGACGCCTTCTGGTCGCTCCGCACCGCCAAGCCGGGCACCATCGCGTTCGCCAACGAACTCATCGCCGGCGTGCTCTCGCGCCTCGGCACGATCGATGCGCAGCTGGAGGACGCTTCGCAAAACTACCAGCTCGACCGCTTCGCCACCATCGACCGCAACATCCTCCGGGTCGCCGTCTACGAACTTCTCTTCCATCCCGACGTCCCCGCCCCTGTCGTGATCGACGAGGCGATCGAGATCGCCAAACGCTTCGGCAGCCCGGAATCCGGGCGCTTCGTCAACGGCCTTCTCGACCGCGTCCGCAAGAATATTGACACCGCGAAGCAGTGACGGTTTCGGGGCGGAGGATTCTGGAATCCGCAGCCTGGCTTCGATCCCCGTGAAAGCGGAAAACTGAACTCCACAACTTCTCCCCGATGGCTTGCTTTTTATCCAAGATTTTAACCAAGCTGTCTTCCCGCGGGAAGATCGACTGGGACGAGCTTGAGGAAACTCTCATCGGCGGTGACCTCGGCGTGCGCATCAGTATGGAGATCGTCTCCGAGCTCCAAGATTTTGGCAAAGACCTGACGGCCGACGACGTCGTCGAGGTCTGCCGGGAAAAGATCGTCGGAATCCTCACGCCGCCGTCGCCACCCGTCGAGCCTCTCGACGACCGGCCGAAGGTCATCCTCATGGTGGGCGTGAACGGGGTTGGAAAGACGACATCGACGGCGAAATTGGCCAACCATTTCAAGGCCCAGGGGCACGACGTCGTTCTTGCCGCTGCCGACACCTTCCGCGCTGCCGCCATCGAACAGCTGCAAGTCTGGGGCGAACGCCTCGACCTCCCGGTGATCGCGGGCCAGTACAAGGCCGACCCCTCCTCGATCTGCCACGACGCCTACGCTGCTGCAGCCAAGCGCAAATCCGCCTACCTCATCTGTGACACCGCCGGACGCCTCCACACCAAACACAACCTGATGGAGGAGCTCAGCAAGACTAACCGGGTCATCGGGCGCCAGGACGCGACCGCTCCGCACGAGACCCTGCTGGTCATCGACGCCACCACCGGTTCGAACGGGCTTTCCCAGGCCAAGGAGTTCGCGAGGATGGTCGAGATCACCGGGCTCGTGGTGACCAAGCTTGACGGCAGCGGCAAAGGTGGAGTCGTCGTCGCCATCAAGCACGAACTCGGCATCCCCACCAAATTCATCGGCACCGGCGAAAAACTCGACGACCTGCAGCCCTTCAGCGCAAGAAAATTCGTGGCGGAGATTCTCTAGAGCGTCGCCGGCCGGTTGCCTGGCGCAGTGGTGGTCCAGTCCGAAGAACCAAATCCGAACGCGCCGCCCGAAATCTTCGCAATTGCGGGGCGGCGCCAGAACGGCCTGCAGGGTTGCGCCCCCCTTTTCCCCGGCGGGCATATCCGGATGCCACTCCCCAATCGCTCTTCCTCTAGTCCTTTCCGATGCAATAAAGAAACTTGTCGGAGCGGATGAACAAACGCCCTCCGGCGATCGCCGGACTGGCATTGAAGACGCCCCGCCCGTTCTCGAGGGTCGCGTCGCCAACGATCTGGAATTTGGGGTCTGCTTCCACGATCACCGCCCTGCCGCCCCGGCCGAGGTAGACGATTCGATCACCGGCAAGCACCGGTGATGCATAGATCTGCCCAGGGTTGGGAGAGAGCGTCTCTTGGTAAACAAACTCACCCGACTCCAGGTTCACGCAGTAGGCTTCGCCTTTTCCCTCATGGGCAAAGTAGAGGTGGTCGCCTTCGATCAAAGGCGAAGGAACGTTGGTGCCTTGCCCGAGGTTCCAAAGCCGGTGGGTGCTGGTCACATCGCCGGTGCCCCCGCCCAGCCGTACGGCGAGACCGCCGATCCCACTGCGTCCTCCGATCACGTAGGCGATGCCGTCCTTGACGATGGGCTGCGGGCAAACGTACCACGCGATGCCCGATTTGCAGTTCCAGACTTCCCTCCCGTCGTCCGCATCGAAGGCCCGGACGTACTGCGCTTGCGCCATGATGATCTGGGCCTTGCCATCGACCTCGGCCAGTACCGGCGCGTGCCACGATTCCTTCAGCCCTTCCGCTCGCCAGCGTTCCTTGCCGGTCGCCTGCTCGAGTGCCACGAGTGCCTCGCTCTCGACGCAGGCGTTCACGAGCACCAGATCATCGTGGAGCGTGAGGGAGGCCGCCGACCCCCATCGGTTGAGCGCCGTTCCCACCGTGGTGTTCCAGAGCTGCTCGCCGTCGTGGCCGAAGCAAAAAACGCCCGACTTCCCGAAGAAGACGAAAAGATGCGAGTCGCTGGCAACCGGCGTGGCGGACGTGTAGCCGTGATCCTCGCGGACGGATTCCACTTCGGGCAGGTCGGATTCGACGGCCACGTCCCACAGCATCGCGCCGGTTGCCGCATCGAGACACAGCACGTGCCGGGTGAGATCGTTGGCGCCCCCGACGCCCGACGTCAGGAAGACCTTCCCGCCCACGATCACGGGAGTCGAGGCGCCGCGCCCCTCCAGCGGGGTCTTCCAGATCACGTTTTCGACGTCGCTCCACGAATCGGGAAGAGCCATGTCCGCAGCGCCGGCACCCCCCGGGCCGCGGAACTGAACCCAGTCATTCGCAGCGGCGTATGGAAGCGAAACGGACGCGAGAAGCGCGGCGAGAGCGAGGATCGATCGCGAGGTCATCAGGCGTATAGCTTCCGCGCTCTCCCCGAGGGGTCAAGCCGCGCATCCGCTCCGGAACTCTCCTGTGATCCCGCGGCCCCCCATCCTTTCCCGTGCGCCAGCCTCGGTCGCCCGCGGCTCGTTGGGGAACCGCCTCTAACCGGAGGGCTCACTTCCGAAGGATCTTATCCAACGCCTTTCCTCTGGCGAGTTCATCGATCAGTTTGTCCAAATACCGGATTTCCTTCATGAGCGGGTCATCGATTTCCTCGACGCGCACGCCGCACACGACTCCTTTGATGAGCCCTCTCTTGGGATGCAACTGTGGCGATTGAGCGAAAAAGGTCGCGATGTCGCATCCGCTCTCAATTTGCCGGACTAGCCCCGCTGGTTCGTAGCCCGTCAACCAGCATAGGATCCGGTCGACTTCTTCTTTGGTGCGATTCTTGCGCTCCGCCTTCTGGAC
>CAZKYJ010000222.1:0-7339 GCA_964556355.1 uncultured Verrucomicrobiales bacterium
ACCCCTGGCGCCTCCCCGCTGCGGCTCACGCTCACCGCCGCACTTGGATCCCTGCCCTCCGACAACGGCTACGCCCGCGTGCGCTTCGAGCCGCCGCCGCCCTGATCGCGGGATCTTTTCTGATCCTGTTAGCACCCGCGGAGGAGCTCGAGGAACTCCGCGAACTCGCCGCCGCGTGGCGCGCCGAACCGCCGACCGCCGATGCCCGGGAAGCCCTCGCCGACGTCCTCCTCGCCCTCGGTATGGCGCTCGACGCCGCCGGCAGCCAGGCGGAAGCGATCGCGACGCTCGATGAATCGCTCGCCCTCCGCGGGTCGGGTGACGCCCACGACGCCCGCGCCCGCGCCCTGCAACACGCCGGGCGCTACACCGAATCCGAGGCCGCCTTTGCCCGCGCCATCGAGATCCGGTCTGGCCAACCTGGCGGCTGGGACCTCGTCAGCCGCGACCACCTCGCCCTGCTCTACCTCGAAACCGGGCGCTTCGACGAGGCGCGTGCGATGCTTGTCGCTTCGCTCGAGCAGACGCCGCCCGACGCCACCCGACTGCTGGCGCAGCGCCATGGCTATCTCGGCCGTTTCTACCACACCCTACGCAGCTATGGGCGCGCCATCGCGCACTTCGAGACGGCGCTCGCCCTCTGGGGCGACGACCCCACCAACGCCCTCCGCGCGCGCGGCGATCTCGCCCTGGCCCAGCTCCGTGCCGGGGAGACGGACGCCGCCCTCGCCAGCCTCCGGGAGAACGTCGCCACCGCCCGCGCGCTCGACTCCCCCGAGCTCCCCGTCTTCCTCAACAACCTCGCCAACGCCGAACTGCAGTCCGGAGATCCGGACAGCGCCCTCGCCCACCTCGACGAGGCGGCGGCGATCGCCGAGCGGTCCCTCGGTCCCGACGACCCCGCCGTCGCCCTCTGGCTCAACAACCTCGGGTCGGCCCTCGACCGCGCCGGTCGCCACGGCGAGGCCAACGATGCGCTCGGTCGCGCCGCCGCCGTCGATCTACCCGCCCCCCACCACCTCACCGTCCAGATCCTCCAGAACCGGGGGATCAACGCCCTCCTGCGGGGCGAGGCCGACGACGCCCGACGGTTTGCCCTCGCGGCCACCGACGAGGGGGAAGCCGTCCTCGGCGGTGCCCTCGGCTCGGTCGACGAACGCCAGCGCCTGAACTACCGCAGCCGCCTCGACCTCGTCTCCCTGCCCCTCACCGTCGGGCTCGATCCGGATCGGATCGCCGACCTCCTCGTCCGTACCAAAGGCAGCGCGGGCACCGCGGTGCTCGCCGCCGCCGACATCCGCACCCACCTCCCCGAGCGCGCCGCCTTCGTCGATTGTATCCGGTTTGCCGACCTCGCCGCCCCCTCCAGACCGCTCCGCTACGCCGCCGTCATCACGCCCCGATCCGGCGATTGTGTGGTCGTCACGTTAGGGACGGATGCCCGCCTCAACCGCTGGCTCGCCGCCCTCCGCGACCCCGCTTCCGCAGTCACCCCCGAGGCCGCCCTCCGCGCCCTCCACCGCTGGTTCTGGGAGCCCATCGCCCGCGCATTGCCACCGGGTACTGCCACCGTCTGCCTCGCGCCCGACGCGGCGCTGAACTTCCTGCCCTACTGCGCGCTCATCGATGGCGACGGCCGCTTCCTAGCCGAGACCGTGGCGCAGATGGTCATCTACAACGCCGCCCGCGATCTCGCACCGCCGGCGGACGATCCCGGCGATGGCTGGGTCGTCGCGGCGGTCACCGACTACAGCGGCACCGGCCTCCCCGACCTCCCCGGCGCCCTCGAGGAAGCCCGCGCCGTCGCCGGGATCCCCGGCGGGGCGGCCGTCCTTCGCGAACCCACCCGCACCGACCTCCTGGGCGCCATCGACCGGCCCCTCGTGCTCCACCTCGCCGCCCACGGCACCTACCAGAAGTCCGAAACCGACGACTTCGACACGGCACCCTCGGTGTTCTTCGACGGCGGCGTCGTGCTCGCCGACGGCACCCTTTATTCGGAAGATCTCCGCTCCCTCGATCTCGCCGGCACCTGGATCGTTGCCGTTTCCTCCTGCCAGACCGGCCAGGGCACCCCCGTCGCCGGCGAAGGCGTCATCGGCCTCCGTCGCGCCCTGACCCTAACAGGTGCCCAGAACGTCCTGCTCACCCTCTGGCCCGTGCCCGACCATGGCTCCGCCAGCCTCTTCGCCCGCTTCTACGAGAACGCCATGGCCAGCGAGAACCCGCCCGGCACCCTCTGGTCGCTCCAGCGCCAGCTCCTCACCACCGGAAACACCGATCTCCCGACCCGGCTCGACCGCATCGCCCCCTACGTGCTCGCACGCCGGGGGCCTCCTGGCGCCCCCGTCGTCCTTCCGCCCCCCCCGACGGCCTCCCGTCTGCCCATCGTCCTCATCTCCGGAGCTCTCGCCCTCGTCGCCGGAGGCTGGTGGATCGCCCGAAGGTCTTCAGCCACCCGCTAATCGGCAGGTGCCTTTCGCCCGGCCCTCACCCCCCGTGGGCGAAGCTCGGGTAGGCGGTCATGGCGCCGTCGACAAAGAGGGTGGTGCCGCTGATGTAGGAACCGGCGTCGGAGACCAACACGGCAACCATGCCGGCGATCTCGTCGACGGTGCCCATGCGGCCCATGGGGATCTTCGAATGGAGGTCGGCGAGCTGTTCCCCGTCGCTCCAGACGTCTTTGTTGATGGCGGTTTTGATGGCGCCGGGGGCGAGGCAGAGGACGCGCACGCCCCGGTCGCCGATCTCCAGGGCGAGGGATTTGGTCATCATGCTGACGGCGGCCTTGGCGGCGGTGTAGGCCGAGTAGCCGGCCCAGGGGATGGTCTCGTGCACCGAGGTGATGGAGAGGAGGACGCCCGTCCCCTGCGGCAGCATGCGCCTGAGACCCTCGCGGGCAGCATAGAAGGCACCGTAGAGGTTGACGCCGATGACCCGCGTCCACGCTTCGGGATCGATCTCCCAGGTGGTGGCGCGCCGGCCGTCGATGCCGGCGTTGTTAATGACGATGTCGATACCGCCCCAGGCCTCATCGACCTTGCAGAACATCGACCGCACGGCGGCCGGGTCGGAGACGTCGGCCCGGATGACGATGGCCTCGGAGCCGGCGTCCTCTATCTGGCGGCGGGTGTGTTCGGCGCCCTCGGCATTCGAGCGGTAGTTGACCGCGACCTTCGCTCCGGCTTTCCCGAGGGCGACGGCGATGGCTTGGCCGATGCCCGAGCTGCTACCGGTGACGAGGGCGCGCTGGTTGGCGAGTGAGATCTTCATCAGGTATCGCTTACGCCGCGCGGCAGGCGGCACCACCCCAAAATTGCGACTATTCCGTGACGCTCGACCCCGGGAGCCGATCGGGGGCGCTTGCGGCCGCCCGATGGGTTCGGATCTCGGGCCGGATCCGATAGAAAACGCGGCCGCCCGCCCGTGGGCGAGGAGGTTCGGGTCCTCCGGCTCCATGACGGCGACCGCTGCGCGGGGGCTCACGCTCCCTTACGAGGGGGCGGGACGTGCGGGCTGTCTCGTCGTGCGATTGGCTGAGGTCAGAAGATTGGAAAAGGGGGTTAGTTCTGGGTGACGCGGAGGCGCATGAAGCGGGGCAGCGGGCTCCCCGCACCACCGCGAAAGACGACGGACTCGGTTCCGTCGCCGTTGTCCGAAGAGGAAACTTCAGTGGCGGATCCCTCCCACGCTTGTAGGTCGGGGGAGACCTCGACGACGATCGTGAGATCAACGGCGTTCAGCAGCCGGCGGAACGAGAGGGTCGACATGCCGTCTTGCACCCCGCCCACCGGGAGGCCGTCTTGGGTGGCAACCGTCGGGTCGAGCGCGAGTGCATACTTCACGACGTTGGCGATCCCATCGCCACTGGCGTCCGCTCCCGGCCCGCTGATCGCGGGATTCAAGAGTTCGCTGGAATCGAAATACTGGTTGCGCCACGAGGCGTAGGCGACCGAGTGGGGGAGCGGGTTGGCCGCGCCCGGCGAGCCGTCGATGTCCCGGCTGAGCGCCCAGCTCGTCTGGAGGTCCCAGGCCGTCCAGTCGGCCATCGCGTCGAGGATATCGAGACTGTGGCCACCCTCGCGGGCGGGCGGGAGCCAGTCGCCGTCGTAGTCGAACGAGAGGATGTTCTCGCCCGCGGCGTCGCGGAGGGTGAGCTGTTCCCCCCCGTTATCGAGCGCCCCGGTGAAGGTGCCGATGACGTTGACGCCGGGGAAGTTGGCGGGTTCGGCCACCACGACGCCGTAGGCGCCGGGAGCGAGGCTGGCACCGGTGAGATCGGCCGTGACGCCATCGGTAAACCGGACGCCGGCGAGGTCGAGCGGGGCCGCCCCGATGTTATGGAGCTCGATGAACTCGAAGAGCTTGCCCCCGGGTGGTGCGAAGTGGAGTTCGGTGATGCGCAGCGACTCTTGGAGCAGTGATGGCTCGCTCGGGGTCGTGAGGACGGCCACGGTATCCAGGTGGGCGTCGATCAGGGTGACCGTCTCCCCGCGGGCGGACAGCTGCCCGGAGTAGTCACCCTCGACGTTGAGCCCCTCGCCACCGCGCGGGCTCGCGGCTCGGGCGCGGAAGGTCGCCACGTCCGGCGAAACGAAGAGGCTGCCGGCCGCCTCGATAATCGTGCCCGGCAAGAAGGTGAACCGGACGCCTCCATCGAGCCGCAAGCCGCTCAGATCGACAGCGATCGCGTTGGGGTTCTGGAGTTCGATGAACTCCTCGTCCTGGTTCCCTGAAGCCGGGGTGGCCTCGAAGTCCCCGAAAGCGAGAACCGGGTCATCGGCCTGGGCGTCGGGGAGGAGGGCGGAGCTGGTCTGCGGCGTCGGGTAGCTCCCGGCGTTGCCGGCGAGATGGGTTTCGAAAAGGTGGGTGCGCCGCGGGGCGAGGTAGCTGCCCTCCAAGATGGACACCGCTTGGGCAAGGGTCTGGGATTGGCCGAACTGGCCCCAGCGATTGCGGTCGAGCACCGCATCGCTCGCCAGCTGGGCGGCGATGGCAGCGATCCGGTCATCGATGTGCGGGGCGGCGAAGAGCTCGTCGAGCAGCGTCCGCAGGCGCCGCCGGAACATGTCCTTCACGCGATCGCTCTCCAAGAGCTTGTCAACGATGCGGTTCCAACTCCGGTTCCCCGGCAGCTCCCGGATTCCGACGAACGGGTGGCTGGGAGAAATCGGGACATTGGCCCCGCTCCCCCCGAGCACGTAGTCCTGCGTCGCCCAGATCCCGTCGTGGGCGATGCTGTCACCGGTCATGAAGTGGCTGCCCCAGGTGAGATCAACGTCCCACGGGAGCTGTGTCCACTCGCCGCTCCCCTCGCTGTCGCGGTAGAGGTAGTAGTTTTTCGACATGTTGTCGTTGTTCTGGGTGAGCACGGTGGCCGCCAGATAATTAAGCTGCCGGGGGAGATCGACGTTGTCGAAGATGAACCGGTCGAGGGCCACCCCGGTGGTCATCAGGCCGCTGAGGAAGGCGCCGAGGTCGGCATTGCTTTCGGCCTCGCGGTTCTTCTTCTCGACGCCGCTGGTCGAGCTGGTGCCGGGGTTGAACATCTTGTAGAGGGCACCGTCATCGTCGAGCCGGGGCTCCCGTCGGAGGAGGCGTTTGTCGACCTGCTCGGTGTAGGCGGCGACGCTGAAGAAGCTTCCGTTCTGCTGCACGCGGGTGAGGAAGCAGACCGGGCCCGGCGAGCCGGCGAGGTCGTAGATCTCGTAGCTGAGCGGCTGCCGCATGTAGGTTTTGTCGGTCCAGGTGGTATTGAGGTTGAACTCTTCCGCCCGGCCGACCTCCGGGTCCGGGTCGAAGCGGAAGTGGTGGTCGGTATTGAAGTCGAATTTGTAGCTTTTTTTGGTGAGGCCGGCCGACGACCCGCCGCGCACCCGGCAGAAGACATTGTCGTAGAACTCGCCGAGGTAGTAGACGGCCGCGCGGGTCCCCGTCCGGGAGTTGGCCCCAGTCGGGTTTTCGATGAACCACTCGAGGACGGGAAGGTCCGAGACGACGGCCGGGTCGATGGCCGCCGTCCCGAAATACTCCGGGGAGTTCTCGGGGTCACCGAAGAACGGCTCGCGGGAAGTGGTGCCCGCGGCGTCGGTGGCCTCCACCCTCCAGCGGAGCATCTCGCCCGCCCCGAGTCCGTCCAGAGCAAGCGTCGCCGAGTAGACCGCGTCCCCCGCCACCAGATCCGGCGCGATCCCGTCGTCCCGCATCGGAACCGACGCTTCGGGGGCGAAGTTTTGGCGGCCGATCAGGACCACGCCAGCGACCGCACTCCGCGTCGGGGAGACCGCCGCGGTGATCAGGAGCTCGCTTACCACCGAAGGATCCGGACGCGGCGGGTTCTCGGTAACCTCGCGGACGACCGGGCCTAGATCGGACACACCGCCGGCATTGGCGCCTCCGGGTGTCGGAGTCGTCATGTAGACGAGGTCGAGCCCGCTGCCCGGGGCGAGTTCGGCGGTCAGTTCGCAATCGAAGAGGAAGTCGGAGTTGGCGAGGCCGCGGTTGAGGCCGTGCACCGCCAGCACGTTCGTCCCGGCCACCAGGGGAACTGCGCCGCGGTCGATCGGGAAGGGGTCGAGCGCCACCGCCTCGGTCTCGTTGCGCGAACTGGCCGCCTCCGCTTCGAAATCGAGGACTCCGTCCCCCGGCAGGCTCGCCGAGGCCAGCACGGCGCTGCCATTGATGGTCATGGCGAACCCGTCGTCGTAGCGAGCGCCGAGCTGCAGTCCCACGACCGCCGTCGGGTCGTCGATGGTGAACGGTATCCGCAAGTAGATCGTCGTGTTCTCGCCCAACATCGCATCCTGGACGTCACCGCCGGTGCCGATGAAGTCGTCGTAGGGATCATCCGGGCTGGTCGCGTAGCCCACGCCGAGCGATGCCGTCGCCCAGCCGCTGTCGTCGAAGCCGGGAGCGTTCCAGGGGTTCGCGCCTCCGACATCCTCGGAGTTGTCCGACGGTACCTTGAAACGTAGCGGATCCTCGGGGCCGACCAGCGTCACGACGGCGCCGACGAGGGTGCCGCTGCCGTAGGAGATATCGGGGTACTGCTGTGGGTAGGACGGCGCGAACGCGTACTCCACCGTGACGCCATCCGGCCGGACGAGAGCGAGGTACTCTCCCCCCGCGCTGAGTTTGAAATTCGTATGCAGCTCCTCGCCGGCGATCGCACGGTCTTTGTCCGAAGCGAATACCACGATCGCCTCGTCCGGCGCGAGTATCACGCTCGGCAGCGACCACTTGTTCGGCCGGGTCGCGTCGTCCGTAAGAAACCACGCCGCTAGGTCGACCGGTCCCGGAGAGACATTGGTGAGTTCGATCCAGTCCGTGCTGAAGATCC
>CAZKYJ010000223.1:0-7330 GCA_964556355.1 uncultured Verrucomicrobiales bacterium
AGACCAGAGTCGGTCCCCCGCCAGCGAAGGCGAACAGGTCCTCGGCGAAGCAGCGATCGGCCGCGCAGGCCGAATGGCCGGGTACCCCTGCCACGCCCGCCGTGCGCAATTCATCACCACCCCAGCGGTAGGCAGCCTGCCCACCGCCGGCGCTCAGCGACAACCGGGTGGCACCGGTGGTGAAGTTCGCATCCGGACTAATCTTGGTCATGGGCGGTGCGTCCACATCGATCGGCACGCTGATGACATCGTCGCTGATGGCTCCCGGCATGGCGAGGTCCCGGCCGGCGTAGACGACCCGCTGGGAGTCTGCGGTGATCAGCATGATGTTCGGCCCGGCACTCGATCCCGGAGCGGTGGCGTTGCGGTTCAACCACGCTTCCGAATGCGCCACCCCGATCTCGGCGCTGTAGAGTCCCACGCGGATGATCGCGGCCCCGTCGCGCGGGGGAGCGATATAGACCACCCGGCGCCCGTCGTTGCTAATCGCCCAAAGCGGGACAGGCCGTTGGAGTGTCCCATCGACCGCGCCGTTGGCCAGTTCCACCGGCGGGAGGCCTCCCGAGATCGGGATGCTGAAGAGCCCGTAGCGACCTCCGGCCGCCGGACGCCCGTTGAAAACCACCTGCTGCACGGAGCCTTCCTGGTACGGTGTTAGGAGGAACTGCGCCACCGTTGGCTCGGGATACTCAGCGGCTGGGAGGAGCCGGTAGGGTGGCGGTGCCCCGGGAGAACGCACGATGGGAGCGACCCACAGTTCGGCGTCGGACGCCTCCTCCTCCCCCAGCAGATAGACGACCCGCTCACCGCCGCCGGCGATCTTGAACGACACCACATCGCGATTCGAGCTGGCGGGCGGCGCGAGGTCCTCGTGTAGTTTGCAGGGCTCCTCACTCCCGTCCACCGGCACGCTGAACAGCTCCCCTACACCGTCGTAGTCATCATCCGCCACGTAGACCACCCGGCCGCCGTCCGGGGTGAGTTCGATGTCGCTGACCTCAGCGACCAACTCCGCCGATGGATTGAAACCAATATCGTTCCCGCGCGCGATGACTTCCCCACTCAGGCGGACGTTCTCCACAGCCTCGACTCCTGAAATCGCAAGGATTGCGGCGACACCCCGCAACGCCCCCGCGAGACCACGATTCGTCCAAAACATCTTTCCATTCATAGAAAAAAATGCTCTTCCTGTCGATTTAATTGTCCTCGAACCACCCGACACTGGCCGTCGGAGCATTCCCCGAGAAAGTGGTGACCACGCGTTTCCCGGACCCACCAGCCGCATTGGATCACTCGAACTTCTCGCAGACCTGCAGATCGACCGAACAGGGTGAGAGATCAATGCCGGCTATCGGGTGAATCGGTTCCGCCAAGGTCTCGAACCGCGCAGCCCAAACTGTCGGATTATCTGACAGTTTCATTCTTGAAAATCAATCTTGCGACTCCTCTAGGAGGAAGTATGCGTGATTTATATCTTTATAACTCATTTAGAATAAACAATATATATATTTTAATGCAATTGAGCCAAGCAGCTTGGCATCGAACATGCTTTCTATAATTCATAAGGGAGCGTGCTCGGAAATGAGCAGTCCCATTAGAATTCAGCCGAATTCCTCATGAAAAAGAAAATTTCCGGAATATGCATGGCAGGCATTGCCACCTTTGCCTTCAGCCTGTCGCAGGCTGAGGCCGTTTTTATTAACATTATTGACACGGCCGGAGGCGGCAATTTTGGGACCGACAACGTCCTTTTTAACAACACCGATCTGGACTCTGGACTCCTCGTGCAGGGCTCTTTCAACAGTGCCCCAGGGTTCTTGGTGAACTTCACTTCGACTGGAGGAAACTTGGTCGGAAACGGTGGACAGTCGAGAATCGAAGGGGGAGAGGGAAACAGTCCATTCACCAACCTCACCTTCAGCCTCGAAAATGGGGCGACCTTTACCACCGCGATCCTCAATCCGGATGCGACGAATGCGGGCAATATGAGTGAGGGGGGAGACACCTCGGAAAACGGCGATGGCTTCATCACCTTCACGGTGAATTATCTCTCTCCTGGAGGGGTCTTTGACTCTGACCAGTTTACCCTCAAAGGCGCAGGCCAGAATTTCTTCCGCATTGAGGCGGGGATGGGAGCGGTGATCAGCAGTGTCACCTTGGACGTCACCGACACGTCATTGGTGGATTCCGGGCAGTTCCGTCTCGGCGGGTTCGCGCCGGCTGCATCCGTTCCGGATGGAGGGTTGAGCGTCGCGCTTCTCGGCCTCGCGGTGACGGGATTGGGGCTATTTGGCAAGTTCTCAAGGAGAGCGGAAAAACCACTGTAGGGTCTCGCCGGAAGCAGGGATGCTTGCCGGCAAGTGCCCAATTCAGGTGCCTGGCTTTTCGTCTCGACCACACGCCCCCCGGGAGTAAGCGTCTTCGGCACTGAGATTTTGACCTAGGCACTCAGGCTCGTCCCCGAGTGGCTCTTTCGGGCACCTAGCCTACAGCCGCTTCACCGGCGATGCGCGCGGTGGTCCAGGCGGCTTGGAAATTGAACCCTCCGGTGATGCCGTCGACGTCGAGGATCTCGCCGGCGAAGTGGAGGCCGGGAACTTTCCGGCTCTCCATCGTCCTCAGGTCTACGTCGCGCAGGTCGACGCCTCCGCAGGTGACGAACTCGTCTTTGTTCATGCTTTTGCCATCGACGGAGAACCGGCAGGTGCCGAGGGTGGCGGCCAGAGTGCGGGCCTCGTCCTTGGAGAGGTGGGGCCAGCGGCCGTCGCCGGCGGGACCGACCAAGCGTGTCCAGAGCCGGGATGGAATGTCGAATTGCGGGTCGTTAGCGATCTGGCGGCGGGGCGACGTGGTGCGAAGTCCGGAGAAGTGGTCGCGGATGCTTTGCTCTGTTCGGACGCCCGCCCAGTTGATGGCGACCTCGAACCGGTAGTCTCGCACGTGCAGCTCGCGGGCGGCCCAGGCGGAGATGCGGAGGATCCCGGGACCGCTCAGCCCCCAGTGGGTGATGAGGACGGGGCCGCGGGACTCCAGCTTGAGCTTCGGGATGCGCACGGTGGCATCGGCGACGGAAAGCCCGGGGAGGCCGTCGATGCGCGGGTCGCGGATCTTGAAGGTGAAGAGCGAGGGGGCTGCCGGCACGACCCGGTGGCCGAGCCGGGCGGCGAGATCGGCCCCGATCGGATTGCGCGTTCCCCCAAGGGTGAGGAGAACGCGGCGGGCGTGCAGGGTTTCGCCACCGGCCAAAGCGACGTCGAACCCGCCGTCGGGACGCGGGGTGACATCATCGAGCGCCGTCCTTGTCCGGACGGTGACGCCCGCGCGCCCCGCGCTCGTAGAGAGGCAATCGATGATGCTCTGCGAGCTGTCCGATTCCGGGAACATCCGCCCGTCTGCCTCGGTCTTTAGCGGGACTCCGCGCCCCTCGAACCAGGCGATGGTGTCGGCTGGCCCCCAGCGGTGGAACGGGCCGATTAGGGCATTGGCGCCGCGCGGGTAACGGGTGCTGAGTTCCTTGGGATCGAAACAGGCGTGGGTGACATTGCAACGCCCACCCCCGGATATCTTCACCTTGCCGAGGCAGGCGCCCGCCTTCTCCACGATGAGCACGCGGCTTCCGGGACGGGTCTCGGCGGCCGTGATCGCCCCGAAGAATCCGGCCGCGCCCCCGCCCGCCACGACGAGATCGTAGGTGGCGGAGCCGGTTGGGGAAGGGTCGGATGACATCGGCCCAAGTCTGCGGCAGGTGCGGCGCCCCCGCAAAAGATCCTCGCCATCCGCCGGGGTTTGTGGCACATCAATGTGCCGAGTCCATCCGCCGACCATGCCCAAATTCTCCGTTCGAAAATCGATCCACATCGCCGCCCCGATCGACAAGGTCTACGCGACCGTCCGCGACTTTCGCCAGTGGCGGGCGTGGTCTCCCTGGCTCATTTGCGAGCCGTCTTGCGAAGTGACCTACGCGGACGACGGAAAGAGCTACACCTGGACGGGCGCCATCGTGGGGGCGGGTGAAATGACCATTTCGGGGGAGTCGCCCCCGCGGTCGATCGACTACGACCTGCATTTTCTCAAGCCGTGGAAATCCCACGCCAGCGTGCGATTCATCTTCGCGGAGGCGAACGGCGGCACCGAAGCCACGTGGACGATGGACAGCTCTCTGCCGTTCTTCCTTTTCTGGATGAAAACGATGATGGTCGGGTTCATCGGCATGGATTACGCCCGCGGGCTCGGCATGCTCAAGGACTATATCGAAACCGGCTCGGTGCCTTCGAAGCTAGAGTTTCCCGGCGTGCGCAGCGTCCCCGCTTGCACCTACATCGGGGTGCGCAGCCAGAGTTCTCTCGACGACGTCGGTCCGAGCATGCGGGCCGATCTCGCCAAGCTGGAAAGCCACTGCCAAGCCCACGCGATCTCGCCATCGGGAAAACCATTCGCGATCTACCACCAGTGGGACATGGCGAAACAGGTTACCGACTACACGATCGGATTCCCCATGGCGGCGGCAGTCCAGGGAGTGCCCGAAGGCTTCGTGTGCCAATCTGCCCCGCCTTGCGAAGCCTATGTCGTCCGCCACACCGGCTCCTACCGCCACCTCGGCAACCCGTGGGCCGCCGGCATCATGCACGCGCGCTCCAAGCAGTTCGCTGGCTCGAAAAAGATTCCCCCGTTTGAGGTCTACGAGAGTAGCCCGGACGACACCCCGGAGAGTGATCTCGTCACCGTGGTGCACTTCCCGCTGAAGTGATCAGCGCCACTCTCGGGCCGCCCACCTGAGGAAGATCCCACCGTCCCCACGAACCTTCGATCTCGGAAGGGTTCGAAGCAGGGGGGGGTGCCTCCCCCGGGGCTGCGCCCCTCGGACGCCCTCCCGGAAAACATCGCGGTGGCCAAATCAGCCCGGATCGCCCGCTGCCCATCGCTCCCTGCGTCCATCGCCGGTTTGCTGCCGGGGGGACAAAATCATCAAAAGAAGCTCTTATATCTTTCAATTTTATGGAAATTCCAAACACGGTTACCCATGGAGGGAAGTGTCGCCTTTTTGTACACTTTTGAGGCACCGGGTTGCACCAGCATTTCTATCTCGTTTTCAATCAGTTAAACGATCTATACTCCAAATCGTGAGCTGCCCTTTTTCGCGGTAGCAGAATTGCGAGTCATACGGTCGGAAAATCTATCACATTGGTGGTGCAAGATTGGCTGAAACGGAATCTTTTGCCGGGAAATGAGAAAGTATAATTTACTTAAATGACTGATGGTAAACGATATACCGATGAATCTGAGCGCGCCTTTCCAAGCTTGGCATGCAAATCGCTTCCTACGCTAAATATCTTGAGAAGGCGTCTGATTCGCCTCCACTGTTCCTCTCATTCCCTCCCTACCAACCAATGAATCTTCGCAACATCATCATCGCCGTTGCCGCGATCGTGGGGTTCTGCCATGAGGCCTCCGCCGTCGCCATCGGGCTTGATCGGCTGATTGGAACGGTCGAGCCTGGGACTCCAGCCGATCCAGCCAACGAAACGCAGATGATCAACTTTTTGGTCAATGCCTACAACTCGGGCACCTATGCGAACGGCGTCATCCATCCGTTGGGGGACAATCCTCTCGACCCGAGTCCTGAACTCTACTTTCTGAACGTGAGCGCGCCCACCCTCGTGCCTGCATTCGGTTCGCTCTCGCTGACGCCGACGACCGACCCGATCGACCACACGACGGGCGGGGCTTCGGACGTTTATACGTTGAATACCGGTGGTTTTGAGTATGAATACCTCACTGCCAAGTATGGCCATCGCACCGCGCTCTTTTACGTGGGGGGGCTCATCGGAGAGATCCAAGTGCCCATGCTCAGCAAGAACAATCCCTACTTTCAAGGAGCGGGGAGCGGGAATGGCTACGGTCTTTCGGGGACGGATTTTTACAATCAACGACTCCAAGTGCCCGATGGCGGCGCATCGGTCATGCTCCTCGGCCTCGCCGTAATCGGTCTCGCTTGGGGGAAGAAGAAGTATCACTGACCGCGAACCGGCGTCACCACGGGAGCTGGCGGCGGTGAATCCGGAACCTGCAGCACCGCGAGCGCCTGCCGGAGTTCGTCGACCGCATCCGCGTTCGCCGGCAGTTCTCCATCCTTGAAGGCCGGAAGGAGGTGGTCCCACACCACGTTGAGTTCGCCCTGCATGTCGCGGGTGGCGGCGGTGATGGCGATGACCGCGTCGCGCTCCGGCAGCACAATGCAAAACTGTCCTTGGGCGCCATCGCCCCGGTAGGCATCGTGGCGGCAGCGCCAAAACTGGAATCCGTAGCCCTGGTCCCAGTCCTTGTCCGGGTCGCTGCCGTTGGAGACCTGCTTGGTGGTCGCCTGCTCGACCCAGGCCGACGGTATGAGCTGCTCGCCGTTCCATTCGCCGTTCTGGAGATAGAGCTGGCCGAACTTGGCGATGTCTTCGGTGCGTAGATACAAGCCCCAACCGCCTAGCGAAATCCCTTGCGGACTGGCATCCCAGATCGGCTTCGCGATCTCCAGCGGATCAAAGAGGCGCGGCGTGAGGTAGTCGACCACCGTCTCGCCGGTCACTTTCTGCACGATGGCGGAGAGCATGTAGGAGCCGGGTGAATTGTATTGGAAATGGGTGCCCGGCTTGTGCGGGACCGGGTGCGCAAGAAACGCCCGCACCCAGGGCGTACCCTCGGAAAACTTCACCTCGTCCTGATGGCCGCAGGTCATGGTGAGCAAATCGCGGACACGCATCGCCCGGAGGTTGCCCGATGGCTCGGCGGGCGCGTCGTCAGGAAAGAAGTCGAGCACGCGGTCGTCGATGCTCAGCCTGCCCTCCTCGACCGCCAGCCCCACCGCCGTGGAGGTGAAACTCTTGCTCAGCGACCAGAGGACGTGGGGCTTCTCCGGTGACTCGGGTGACCACCAGCCCTCGGCGACGACCTGCCCGTGCCGCAGCACCATCACGCTGTGGAGCGTGTCGATTTCACGGTTGGCTGCCTCGATGAAACCGAGCAGCGCCTCCGAGGAGACGCCCTGGGCTTCCGGCTCGCTGCGCGGGAGCTCCGCCAGCGAGCACGATAGGCAGGCGAGAGCGACGAAGGAAGAAAAGACCGCGCTGGAGATTCTCATAGTGCCAAGATGGTAGACGCGAGCGCGATGCGAACAAGCGGTCGCTCGACCCTACCGTTGAACCTCCTCCGATCCCCTGTAACCTAGACGTTTGTCCCCGAGCCGCTCCGGCGGTTTGAGGCTCCCACCCTTCCCCCACTCCCCAATGCGAAATCTTCCTGCCACCCTCCTGGCACTAGCAATCCTCCTGTCGCCGTCGAC
>CAZKYJ010000224.1:0-7319 GCA_964556355.1 uncultured Verrucomicrobiales bacterium
GCGCCGGCCGCCGTCGTCGGTGTTCCAGGCGCAGAGGTCGCCGTCGATTCCCAGGGTGAAAAGCAGGCCGGTTGCGGAGTCGAAGGCGGGCGTTGATGAGGTGCCGCGGTAGAAGTTTTTGTCGCCCGTCGAGTGGCGCCCGTAGTCCGGCGCGGGATAGCGTTGTTCCCACAGGGTGCTACCGGTCGCGGCGTCCGTGGCGCGGACGAACTCACCGCCGTCCAGCCAACCGACGGTGAACACCTGTCCGCCGGCGACAATGGGGGAGGACGAGCCCAGGCCGACCTTCGAGCGCCAGGCGGGCTCCCCCGGTGGCCAGGGGGAGCGGCCGTCCCAGCGCGAGGTCTCGGAAGTCATGCCATCTCGCGCCGGGCCGCGCCACTGCGGCCAATCCTCGGCGGCGGCAGGGAGGACGGCGAACGCGAGAAGGAAAAGGGAGGCTTTCATGCTTCCTCTTCACAACGCGGGAAAGCGCCCCGAAATTGTGAGGATTCTCTCCGGGCGGAGGCCCGGCGGTCTAGCGGGTGCGTTTCATCTCGAACCGCTCGCCCGCGAGCGCGTCCTTGGCGAACTGCCCCCAGAACGGGGTCGGTGTGTAGGTCCAGTCGGAGATCATGACCGGCGTGGCCTTGGGATGGAAGCACCATCCCGTCCAGTTGAGTTTGTGCTTCTGGACAAACCCCAGCATGTCGGGCACCCAAGTATAGGGATCCTCCTGGTCGGCCGCGGGGATGAAATCCATCTTGTTCACGTCTGCGCCGACTTCGCCGAGCAGGATGGGGAACCGGGCCGCGGTGGCCAAGACCTTCTCTTCCCAACCGGTGTGCCAGTTGTAGGTGTGCCACGAGTACATGACCCCGTTGCCGTCCGGGTCATCGAGGGCGTAGCCGTCGGCGATTCCCGAAAGGTCATTGCACCAGAAGATCCCGCCGGCGATGACGATGTTCTTGGCACCGGTCGAGCGGACCGCGTCGACGAGCCCCTGCATGCCGACGGATTCGAAGCCCTGGTTTTCCTTCTTTTCGTCCACGGTAAGGAACGCCGATTCGTCCGTGCCCGATTTGGTGCCGACGAAGCCGCCGTTGCGCCAGACGTCCCAGCCGATACCGTGTGGTTCGTTGAGGAGGTCGAAGAGCACGGCCGGGTGGTCCTTGTAGGCCGACGCACAGTCTTGCCAAAAATCGGCATGCTCCTGCTTGGGGGCCCGGTAGCGGTGGAGATCGATCACCACGTAGGCCCCGCGGTTGGCGGCCAGGGTGACGATCTGGTCGATGATCGCGCGGTAGCCTTCTCCCCCGTCTTTCTGGTAGGGGCTTCGGCCGTACCAAAACGAGTCTTTGATCGGGAGGCGGACGCAGTTGGCCTTCCATTCGTCGATCGCCACCACGGTCGATTTGATCATCTGGGTGTCGTGCGGAAGTGTCTCAAGCCCACCGGCGTTGACGCCTTGCAGCCAGACCTCGTTGCCGTCGGGATCGTGGAGACGGTTGCCGGCGACTTTGAGCTCGCGAGGCCATTTCGAGCGGTTGGGCGACTCTGGGGCGACGTATCTGGCGGCGGCTTCTTTCTCCCGTTGCCGGGCGGCGGCGAGCAGTGGTTCGGGGTCGGTCGGCTTGAGCGTGAAATCGTCGAGATCGAAGGTTCCCGCTGCGGTCTGGAAGAGGCTGGGCATCATGACGAGGGTCATGGCATCCGGCGGGACGAGGAAGGTTTTCGTCTTGGCGACCCAGCCGTCGGTGTCTTTTCCGGAATAGGCAGGCGGCGGGCTGCCCTCGGTCTTTTTCCCCTCGGCGTCCTTGAACTCCATGAGGATGCGCGCGTCGAACCACGGCATTTCGCCCTTCCGGAGTCCGGTGATCCGCTCTTTCCACCCGAGCTCGAGGGCCTTGATGTCGGCGGGGATGTCGAACGTCCGGTAGGCCATGATCATGCGACCGGGCTCGGTCGTGGTCAGTCGGAGGTAGTGGTTGTTGCCCTCGGAGCCCCAGCTGCCGCCCTCCTTCACCTGCCCCCAATCGTCGGGCCAACCATCGGCCTTCGCATCGGATTCAAAACCACCGTTGGTAATGAGCGATCCGCTTGCCGCGAGCAGGGCGGCCGCTTTGGTGCGCGCCGCCGCTTCCCTGGCCTGGAGCTTCTCGCGTTTGGCGGCCGCTTCGGCGGCCACCCGCTCGCGGACCGGCGTGGGGTCCGTGGGGCGGATGGCGATATCGTCGAGATCGAAAACGCCCGCCTCCACCTGGAAGAGGGCGGGCATGAACTTGAGGGTCCGAGCGCCTTCCGGCACGAGGAAATCGACGTGTTTCTCGACCCAGCCACCGGTGTCCTCCCCGGTGGCGGGGGTGGGCGGTCCGGGCGTCACCTTCTCACGGTTCCCGTCGAGAAACTCCATGAGGATGCGGGCATCGAACCACGAACTCGTCCCCTTTTGCAGCTCACTGACCCGCTGGCGCCACACCACTTCGAGGGCTTCGACCCCCGGGGGGATCCCGACCTCTTGGTAGAGCATGACCATCTCACCGGGTGCCGGGCTGGCGAGCCGGATGAAGTGGTCGCCATCCTCGGCGACCCAGGCCCCGTGTTCGGTTGCGGCCCAGCCATCGGGCCACCGGTCGGCATCCGTATCCGCTTCCAGCGACGCATTGGGAACGAGGGTGCCGGCGGCGTGGGTGCGCTGCTGGGTCGATGCCGTCGCGACGAGGAGTGCGAGAGGAAGGAAGAGAAGTGGGCGAATCATCGGTGCTCCGCTACGGCTCCGCGGGGCTGCGGTTTTCAGCCGGGATCTGCGAATCTGCTCCCGGGGGTTGGGGTTGGCCGCACTACGGTCGGGCACCCACCAGCCTGTGGGTCAGGCCAGCTTCGGCGGGCAAGGTGTGATCCGAGGAGGTTCCGTCCGGCCAGCGGGCGTGGACGGTGAGATCCGCCGCGTCCGGTGGGAGCGCGAAAAACGCGACCGGTGGCGACTGGCCGAGATAGCTGCCACCGGCCGACAGCTCGACGGTCTGCGGGGGAAGGCTCCCCCCGGTCAGTGTCAGCCGGGTGCCCGGCAGCGAGCGGACGGCGATGCCCGCGGCGGCGGCCGTGTTCCGGAGGGGGCGGAGCGGCCCGTCGTTTTCGGCGATGACGAGATCGGGACGGGCGTCCGAGTCGAGGTCGGTGACGGCGAGGGATTTCTGATCTCCCTGGATGGCGATGCCGCTCTCGGCTGGCCAGACCGGGGTGAATCCTCCGGTGCCGTCGCCCTTGAGGAAGAGGCCGAGGCCGCCGTCCATGCGGGTGGTCTCGCGCTGCGGGGTGAAGAAATTCTGCGCGAGGACGCAGTCGAGGTGGCCGTCCAGGTCGAAGTCGGTGAGGGTGACGCCGAAGGACGGAGAGATCTGGGCGAGGCGCGGGAGTGCGCGAAAGGTCAAGGCTCCGGTGCCGTCGTTGACGAGGAGGCCGGAGGCGAGGGTGTCGGCCTCGAATCTCTCCGCGGATTGGAGCTTATCGCTCGGGTAGATCCCGTCGAGCTTGGCGCTGGCGAAATTGTGATAGGTCTGCAACTTGTCCTTGATGAACGGCATGGCGTTCTGCGAGCAGGAGAACCCGCGGCGGGGGTAGAGGTCTCCGTCCATGAGTTTGGCCTCGACGAGGTGGCGCTGGCCAGTGCCGTCGAGGTCGCCGTAGTAGAGGTACTCGGGTTTCTCGGGCGTCGCTTTGTATTTCGTATTGAGGCCGAAGTTCGTGACGGCGTAGTCGATATCTCCGTCGTGGTCGATGTCGCCCGCGGCGATGCCGTTCCACCAGCCAGAGAGATCGTTCACGGGCTCGCCCGTCAGGGTGCCCTCGCGGTTGCGGAAGAGGGTGACCGGTCCCCAGTCGAGCGTCACGAGCAGATCCGACCAGCCGTCGTTGTCGACGTCGGACCACAGGGCGCTGGTCACGAGGCCGACGCCGGCGAGATCGGGCGGGGCGGTGTCGGTGAACGAGCCGCCGTCATTGCGGAGGAGGGAGCTGGTCGGGCGCTCGGGGTAGCTACCGGGAACCTGGCGGGCGCCGACAAAAAGGTCGATGTCACCGTCGCGATCGTAATCGGCGGCGGCCACCGCACCGCTGCTCTGGCGGATATCGGGGAGGGTGCCGGGAGCGAAGGATCCAGTCCCGTCATTGAGGTAGAGACGGTCGCGGAAGGTGAGATCGTCCGGTTCGGCTTCGGAGCTGCCACTGGCCACGTAGAGGTCGAGGTCGCCGTCGCCGTCCGCATCGAAGAAGACAGCGCCCATGTCTTCCGAGTACTTGTCCGCCGCGAGGGCGGGCTGGACGGTGGGGGCGAAGTCCGGCGCACGGAGGATCTGCGCGGGTTGGCCGCGCGAGCCACCGAGGAAGAGGTCGTCGTGGCCGTCGCCATCGGTGTCTCCCCAGGCCATGCCGGGGCCGAGCTGGGAGAGCTTGTTGGGCAGGAGCGGTTGGGCGGCAAAGTCGTCGAAGGGTTCTTCCGAATGACTCACCTTGGCGAGCCGCGACGATTCTTCGAAAAGGGTCGCGGGCTGGGGGAGGGGATCGCGCGCTGGCGGGGCGGTGGCCGGCTCGGTGACGGCGAAGTGGTGGTCGGCTGGGAGGTTCTCGAATGATTGCTGGTGCCCGCTGGGCCAGAGGACAGTGAGCACCTCAATCTTCTCGGCATCCCCGAGACCGAAGTGGACGAGCGGCTCGTTCGACGAGAGCCAGCCTTTCGACATGCTGAGATAGCGCACCTGGGTTTCGCCGCCTGCGGTGAGGCGGATGGTGGCGCCGAGGCCGAAGCGATTGCTGTGGGTGCCGGTGAGCCGGACGGTGGCGCGGTGGTGCTCGGTCGACTGGTTCCGGTAGAGGCCGACCGGCTCGTCGAAGTTGCTGACGACGAGATCGAGGTCGCCGTCGCCGTCGAAGTCGGCGGTGGCGGCGCCGAAGCTGACTCCGTTGTGGTCGAGCCCCCAACCGGCGGCGGCGGGTTCGAAGTCGAGGTCGCCGGCATTGCGGAAGGCGAGGTTTTTCTCCCGGCGCGGCTCCTGGTTCCTCCAGAATTCGACGAAGGCTTGCGAGTCGGGGCCGAGCTCACCATCGGCGTAGGCGGTGGCGTCCGAGTCCATGGTGTCCCGGATGACGCCGTTGGTGACGAAGAGGTCCACGCGGCCGTCATTGTCGAAGTCTTCCAGGCGGGGCGTCCACGACCAGTCGGTGCTGGCCAGGTGCGCCATGCGGGCGGACTCTAACATGTGACCGGTGCCGGTGTTGAGGTAGAGGGCGTTGGTCATGTTCTGCCGTGGCTCGGCCCAGTCGAGGAACCAGGCCATGTCGCTCATGTCTCCCATGGTGACCTTCTCCTTGTAGTGGGAGGTGGCGGCCATATCGGTGGCGAAGAAGTCGATGAGCCCGTCGTTGTTCACGTCGGCGGCATCGCTGCCCATGGAGAACCACGGGGTGTGGGAGACGGCCTGGCGGATGACATCGGTGAACGTGCCGTCACCGTTGTTGTGGTAGAGGATGTCCGGCCCGCTGTAGTCGTTGGAGACATAAAGGTCGGGGAAGTTGTCGGCATTGTAGTCCCACCAGGTGGCGGAGAGGGAGAAGTAGGGACCGGAAATGCCGGCCTCCCGGGTGATCTCGGTAAAGTGGCCGTCACCATCGTTGCGGTAGAGGTGGTCGAACTGGGCGGCGTCCACGCGCTTGGCCCGCTGCCCGGGGAGGAGGACGACCTGCCAGTACTCGGCGAGTTCGTCGGCGACGACGGGGGCTTCGACGCCGTCTTCTTGTTCGACGAAATTGACCCGGAACTGGGTGCCGGGGGGCGGGGCGACACCGGTGGTGGCGAGGTAGCCGTCGAGGTCACCGTCGTTGTCGATGTCGGCGAACGACATGGTGAGGCTGCCTCCCTGGTAGGCGATCCCACGGTCTTTGCCCTCCTCGTGGAAGGTGCCGTCGCCCCTGTTGACGTAGAGGCGGTTGGGCTGGTTGTAGGCGCAGACGTAAAGGTCGAGGTCGCCGTCGTTGTCGACGTCGACGAAGGTCGCCCCGGTTCCCCAGAGGGTGGGGTTGGCGATGCCGGCGGACTGGGTGGCATCCTCGAACCGGAAGTCACCGAGGTTGCGGAAGAGGCGCGCGCCGCCGGTCGGGCTGGTCACGAAAAAGTCGGGCAGGCCGTCGCCGTCGTAGTCGCCGGTGCAGATGCCACCGATGGGATTGAGGCGGAGGGCGTGGGTGATGTGCTTGTGGAAGTCACTCCACTGCACGGCGAAATCGACGCCGCTATGGGAGGCGGAGATCGCTTCGAAGCGGGGTGATGGGGCTACGGATCCGACGGAAGCGGCCAAGGGAGCGGCACGGATGCCGCCGGCGTCGGAGGTCGTCGGGTCAGAAGGGGGGGCGCCACAGCCGGAAAGAACGGCGAGGGCCAGTGCCGAAAAGCACGCGGTTTGGGCGGAGGAGGGCATCGGGGGGATCGGGCGAAGCTAAGTTACACTAGAAACGAGGCCGTTCCGGCGATCACTGGCAGCGGTGAGGGAGTTGTGTGCGGGTCAGGTAGAATGAAAAACGGCTCCGCAGTCGGATGACTGCGGAGCCGGTCGTGGTCTTCACGGATCGTCCCGCGCGGGCGATGGGGTCAGGAGCGGCGCCGCCGGCGGAAGATGAGGGCGACGCCCGAGAGCGCGATCAGGGCGAGGTGGGCCGGCTCGGGAATGGCGATGACAGTGAGGACGCCGTCGTTGCCGTCGCCGCCATCGTAGTTGATCTGCCACTGGTAGCCATCTTCGGAGAAGACGCCACCGTTGCCGGGACGGTTGGCGAACATGCCGGTGATCGGGTTGGCACCCGTGTTGTTGAGGAACGTGAACATGGAGTTCACCGCGAGGCCAGGGGCTGCCACGAGGTCGAGGTTGCCGAGAAGGCTGACGTCGCCGGTGACGGTCACGCTGTCGAAGACGCCGGCGCCGTCGATCTCGATCTGGATTTCCCCGGGAGCTTCGAGCGAGTAGTTGCCGGCGATGGTCATTTCAGCGTTTGCTCCGGCGGTGCCGGGAGCGACGGTTCCGCCGGCCTGGGTGAGGTCGCCGTTGAAATTGCTGACACCCTGGAGGACGCCGGTGCCACTCATGTCGAAAGTTCCATCCTGGGCATCGATGGTCACGGCCTGGAGGGTTCCGGCCACGAGGAAGTAGCTGCCGACGCCCGCGCGTTGAACCTCCAGCCGCTCGGTGACGTTCACCGTCCCGCCCGTCTGGTTCACCGTGCCGGTGGCGGTGGCATTGTTCTCGCCGAGAACCATGCGCGGGGTGGTCAGCGTTGCCGAATCCGAGATGTTG
>CAZKYJ010000225.1:0-7299 GCA_964556355.1 uncultured Verrucomicrobiales bacterium
CGAGGCAAGCCCGGTGGACCTCGCAGGCTATTTCCTTACCGACTCGGCCACGAACCTGACCAAATGGCAATTCCCCCCGATCATCCTCAGCGGCGGGGAGTACCTCGTCGTCTTCGCCTCCGGCAACGACCGCCGGGACCCCACCAGCGAGCTGCATTCGAACTTCCAGCTCGCCGCCGGTGGCGAGTATCTCGCGCTCGTCGCACCGGATGGGGTGACCGTGGTCACCGAGTTCGCCGCCGGGGGCGGCGACTACCCCCGCCAGCGCTCGGATATCTCCTACGGTAGCGGTACCATCGTCGAGCGCTCCCCGCTCGTCGATGCGACCACCAGCGGGCGCGTCCTCGTCCCGACTTCCGCCGCACAGATCCCCTCCTCTTGGAACGCCGTGGGATTCGACGATACCTTGTGGCAAGCCGCCGGCTTCGGCGTCGGCTACGACACCGGAGGCGGGGGGACCGCCGAAGTCGCCCTAACCGCCTTCTGGCCTTTGGGCGACGGCAGCGGCACCACCGCCGAGAACCTCGCTGACCCCGCCTTTCCCGGCACCCTCACGAATATGGGCGACGGCTCGGCCTACTGGAGCACCGACATCCCTCCCGGCCCCGCCCCCCACTCCGCATCCCTGAGGTTCGATGGCGCCGGCGCGCACGTCGCCACCACCTACCCCGGTATCGGCGGGAGCGCGGCGCGCTCGATCGCATTTTGGGTCAAATCGAGCGACACTTCGGACCACGGGATCGTCAGCTGGGGGGACAGCACGAGCGGTGGACGCAAATGGCACGCCCGCCTGAACAGCGGGGCCGGCGACGGTGTGGTCGGCGCCGTGCGCCTCGAGACCCAAAACGGTCGTGCCATCGGAACGACGGTCGTCAGCGACAACCAGTGGCACCATGTCGCCATCGTTTTTGACGAGGATCTCACGCCGAACTCGGACGACATCCTCATCTACGTCGATGGCACCCTCGAACCGCTCAGCGGCGTCGCCTCCCTCCTCGTCGACACCGACATCTCCGGACCGAATGCCGAGACCGTACGCATCGGGCAGCGCATCCAGGGCACCGCCATCCGCAATTTCGATGGCCTCCTCGCCGACGTCGCGATTTTCGCCGGTGCCCTCGACCCCGCCCAGGTGACCGGCCTGGCGACCGGCACGGCCACGCCTTCGGACATCGTGTCCTTCGACTCGCTCATCAGCACCGACATCGGCGTATCCATGAGCGGGAACAACGCTTCCGCCTTCGTCCGGATGCCCTTCACCCTCCCGGCCGGCGATCCCTTCGACCAGCTCCGGCTCACCGTACAATATGATGACGGGTTCGTCGCCTATCTTAACGGGACCGAAATCGCCCGGCGCAACGCCCCGCCCACCACGGCGTGGAACAGCGCCGCCACCGACGACCGCATCGGCACCGACGCCCTCGCCGCCGAGGAGATCAACGTGAACGTCGGACTCGCATCCCTCGCGCCGGGGCAGAACGTCCTTGCCATCCATGGGCTCAATAGCTCTCCCAACGACGAGGAATTCCTCATCGTCGCCTCGCTGGAGGGACTGCACATCGAGTCCGGCACCACCGGCTTCTTTACCTCCCCCACCCCCGGCGCGGCCAATGGCGCGATCTCCGGTATCAGCTTCGTCGAGGATACGAAGTTCAGTGTCAATCGCGGGTTCTTCGAAAGCCCGTTCAGCCTCGTGATCAGCACCGATACGCCGGACGCGGAAATCTACATCACCACCGACGGCAGCGAGCCCTCGGCGAGCAACGGAACGCTCGTCACCGGCCCGGTGCCCATCTCCACGACCACGGTCGTCCGCGCCATCGCCGTCCTCGACGGTTCGATCCCCACCAACATCGATACCCAAACCTACCTCTTCCTCGACGACGTGGCCGCCCAGCCGGCACTCCCCGCCGGCTACCCCGCAGACTGGGATCGGATCGGCGGCACGCGTCCGGGAGACTACGAGATGGATCCCAATGTGGTCGGCGGCGTCCACACCGTCGCCGAAATCGTCGATTCCCTCCGCGCGCTTCCCACCGTCTCGCTCGTCATCCCGATCCCCGACCTCTTCGACCCCAACACGGGCTTCTACACCAACTCGCAACAGAAGGGCGATGCGTGGGAGCGCGCGTGCTCGTTCGAGTTTTTCGGCTTTCCCCACGGTCAAGAAACCCAGCTCAACGGGGGGATCCGCGCCGTCGGTCGCGCCAGCCGCTCACCCGACCGTTTCAAGCACAACCTCCGCGCCGTCTTCCGCCGCCAGTACGGCCCGCCCCGCCTGCGCTTCCCACTCTATCCCGACGGAGAGAACGAGGACTTCAACAGCCTCATCCTTCGCGGGGGCAACGGCGACTCGTGGGTCAACCCCGGCACCGTGTTCCGCGGCCAGTACTGTCGCGACGAGTGGCACCGCGACCTGCAGGCGGCCATGGGCCAACCGCACCAGGACCAAACGCACGTCCACCTCTACATCAACGGCCTCTACTGGGGCCTCTACCATATCTTCGACCGCTTCGACGACGATTTTCTCTCCCGCGAGTTCGGCGGGAGCGAAAGCGATTGGGATGCCATCAAAGACGCCGGATCCGCCACCAACCTCGAAGTCATCAACGGCGAACTGGACGCCTGGCAAGAAGTCCTCACCCGGACGAATACGGACCTCACCGAACCGTCCAACTACGCGGCCGTTCTGGACTACATCGACATCGACAGCTACATCGATTACTTCCTCATGAATTTCTACACCGGCAACACCGATTGGGACACCTCCAACTGGCGCGCCGGGCGCCGCCGGGAGCCCGGGGCGAAGTGGCACCTTTTCGCGTGGGACTCCGAGCGAACCGACCTCAATTCCACCCGCAATACGAACTCGAACAACAACGACGTCACGGGAATCAACGTGGCAAACTTCCCGTCCCAGGTCCACCAGCGACTCACCGCCAACGCCGAGTACCGGCTCCGATTCGCCGACCGCGTCCAGAAACACTGCTTCAACGGTGGCGCACTCACCCCCGAGGGAGCCGCCGCCGTCTGGGGCGCCCAGTCGGACGAGATCTTCCCCGGCCTCGCTGCGGAATCCGCGCGCTGGGGCGACCTCCACACCTCGCCAGCGGCCACGCGCGACGGTACCTGGCAGTCCGCGTCGGACGCGATGTACCAGAACTTTTTCCCGGGGCGCACCGGAACCCTCCTCGACCAGCTGCGGGCGAGGAATCTCTACCCCGATCTCGATGCCCCGGCGTACAGCCAGAACGGCGGACGGGTTCCGGCCGGGTTCGTCCTCGATGTCACCGCTCCCGAGGGGACGATCTACCTCACCACGGATGGCAGCGATCCCCGCCTGCCCGCGAGCGCGGGCGACGAGGGCGCCCTCTTGAGCGAAGGCGGTCTCGCCACCGCTCTCATCCCCACGGACGACTCCCTCGGCCTCTCGTGGATCGGGCTCGGTTTCGACGATAGCGCGTGGCTCCAGGGAACCGGTGGCGTGGGTTTCGATATCAGCGGAGGCTTCGCGCCCCTGATCGGAATCGACACGACGGCGATGCGCGGCGTCAATGCAACGGCCTATGCGCGGTTCCCCTTTACCATCGCTTCGGCCGCGGAAATCTCCGGGATCGTCAACCTCATTCTGAAGATGAAGTACGACGACGGCTTTATCGCCTACCTCAATGGCACCCGGGTCGCCTCCCGCAATGCGCCCGCGAATGCGGATGCCAGCTCCACCGCGACCGCCTCCCAGTCCAACACCCTCGCCGTCGAATTCGAACCCATCGATATCACCCCGTTTGCGGGTGCCCTCCAAGTGGGGGCAAATGTCTTGGCCATCCACTGCCTGAACTCGTCCCCCGGGGGGAGCGATCTCCTCGCCAGCCCCGAGCTCGTCAGCTCGGACACGGCCATCGCCGGCGGCATTTCGCCCACCGCCCAAGAGCTGACCTCCCCTGCCTCAGTCTCCTTGAATGCCACCTCCCAGGTGAAAGCGCGGGTGTTTTCCGCGGGAGTCTGGTCGGCGTTGACCGAGGCCCAGTTCATCATCGGCACGCCCGCCAGCGCCACGAACCTCGTCGTGAGCGAGATCCTCTACGAACCGCTGGCCGGCACCAGCGAGTTCGTCGAACTCCAGAACATTTCGGATGAACCCATCGATCTCTCTGGCGTCCGGTTCAGCGAGGGGATCGATTTCGATTTCCCTCTCGGCACGACGATCCCGGCCGGCGGGCGGCTGCTCGTCGTCCAGGACCAGGCGGCATTTGAGGCGGCCAACGGCCCCATGCTTCCCGTGGTCGGCGAGTTCGCCAACGGCACGCGTCTCAACGACGGCGGCGAACAACTGGCGCTAGCCACCGCCGACGGCACGACCATCCGGTCATTCACCTACGATGACAGCCCGCCTTGGCCAACCTCCGAGATCCCCGGCCACAGCCTGGTACTAATCGCTCCCACCACCTCACCGGACCACGCCGACCCGACCAACTGGCGTTCTAGCACCGCCCCCGGCGGCAACCCCGCGGCTTCCGACGCCGAACCGTTCCTCGGGGCGACCGACGCCGAATTGCTCACCTACGCCCTCGGGGACCACCCTTCCCTATCCCTGACCCTGTCGTCGGCCAGCGGCGTCACGACCCTGAGTTTCGGCGCCCAGCCGGCCGCAGACGATGCGATCCCCGTCCCGGAGTTCTCTGCCGACCTGATCACTTGGGCCCCCGCCGACGTGGTCGGCGACTTCATCGGGGCAACCACGCAGAGCGACGGCTCCACCATCATCCGCTACCGCTACCCCGCGGCGCCCGGTGGGGCCGACCCCGGCTTCGCCCGCCTCCGCGTGACCGAACGACAACCGTAGCGGACCTACTGGATCAGCTGCGCGACCTGGTCACCCAACTGCACGACCTGGTCACCGGGCTGGATGGTGAACCCCGGAGGAATCGAACCGGGAAGGAGATCTGCGATGCAGCTCTCCACATCGACGCTCTGTCCGATGACCACGCGACCGATGACGTAATGATCGCGGCGGATGGCGTATTCCTGCCCCGGCTCGAGCTGCCGGTTCGAGCCTGCGTTGAGCTCCATGAACCCGAGGTCTGGGACGAACTCGACCACTTCCGCGATGGCCGGGGCGGCCTGGATCTTCCGCTGCACGGCCGTGAACGGCTGCTCCTTCTGCGACTGGATCTTCTCGAACTGGGCATCGAGGGCTTCGTTCTCCTGGCTCTGGATAGCGAGCTCGTTTTTCAGGTCCGCGAGCTCCTGCTCTCTCTGCGCCAGGAGCGCGCTCTCCACCGACGGGGCCGGCGCCGGAGCCTGCTGCGCGACGCCGGTGCCATCCAACTGGGCCTCCAACGCTTCCACCCGCTCCCTCATTTTTACCGAATCAGCACGGTTCTGAACCCCGAGGAAGATGGCCGCGCCGAAAAGGACGACGGTGGCCACGAGGGAAATGACAGAGAGCGCGTTCATGAGTTGGGCAGGCTGGGGTGTTTGGTGAGAAGGGGGGGAAGGACTATAGAAGAGGTCTGCGGCTTGTCTACCTCGGCTCGACACGCCCCCGCCGCGTGCTAAGATGGCCGCCCGTGAGCGATTCCAAGTCCTACAAACACACCCTCAATCTCCCCGCCACCGAGTTCCCCATGCGCGGCGATCTCGTCAAGCGCGAGCCCGCACGCCTCGAAAAGTGGGAGTCGCAGAATATCTACCGCGCGGTCACCGAGCGGCGGAAATCCGAGGGCTGCCCCGACTTCATCCTCCACGACGGCCCGCCTTTCGCCAACGGGGACGTCCACATGGGGACCGCCCTCAACAAGGTGCTCAAGGACATGGTGCTCAAATCCCGCTCCCGGGCCGGCTTCCACTGCCCGTTCACCCCCGGCTGGGACTGCCACGGGCTGCCCATCGAGTTCAAAGTCGTCAAAGAGTCACGCGGACTAGACCCCGCCGAGATCCGCCGCCGCTCGGAGGACTACGCCCGCAAGTTCATCGACATCCAGCGCACCTCGTTCAAGCGCCTCGGCGTCTTCGCCGACTGGGAGGATCCCTACCTCACGCTCGCCCCAGCCTACGAGGCAGACATCATCCGCACTTTCGCCAAGTTCGTCGACAAAGGTCTCGTCTACCAGAGCCGCAAGCCCGTCCTCTGGTCCTACGGCGCGCAGACCGCCCTCGCCGAGGCCGAGGTCGAGTACATGGACAAAACGTCCCCGGCCGTCTACGTCGCCTTCCCCCTGGTAGAAAACAGCGCCGCCCAAGACGGTGCGGAACTCGTGATCTGGACGACGACCCCGTGGACATTGCCCGCCAACCTTGGCATCGCCGTCCACCCGGAGTTCGAATACGTCTGCACCCAGTTCGAGCAGGCCGGGTCCGGTCAGGTCCGCCGCCTGGTCATCGCCAAATCGCTCGTCGGGGCGTTTGGCCAAGCCACGGGATTCGTCCCCTCTCCCGGCCACAACGTCCTCGAGCTTTCCGGTGCGGAACTCGATGGCGCCCTCGCCCGCCACCCGTTCCTCGCCCGTATGACCAAGGTCATCACCGCACGCTTCGTCACGGCCGAGACCGGCACCGGCGCCGTCCATGTCGCCCCGGGGCACGGCGCCGACGACTACGTCGCCGGCATGGAGAACGATCTCGGCCTCCTCTCGCCGGTCGACGACGACGGGAGATTTACGGACGAATCGGGGATGCCCGAGCTCGTGGGGCAGCACGTTTTCAAGTCCAACGAGCGCATCATCGAGATCCTCATGGAGAAGGGCGCACTACTCGGACGGAACGATTTCCGCCATAGCTACCCCCATTGCTGGCGCTCGAAAACCCCGATCATCTTCCGCTCCGTCGAACAGTTTTTCATCCGCATCAGCGACCTCCGCGAAACCGCCCTCGGCGAGATCGACAAGGTGAACTGGCTGCCCCACTGGGGGCGCAACCGCATCCACGGAACCGTCGAGTCCCGCCCGGACTGGTGCATCTCCCGCCAGCGCACCTGGGGCGTTCCCCTCCCCGTATTCACGAAGCCCGACGGTGAGATCGTCCTCGACTCCGGCGTCGCCCGGAAAGTCGCCGACCTCACCGAGGAAGGGGGCACCAACCTGTGGTTCGAGAAGGACGATGCCTGGTGGGCGGACAAGGTCGGCCTCCCCGAGGGGAGCAGACGCGGGCGCGACACCCTCGATGTCTGGATCGATTCCGGCACGTCCCACGTCGCCGTCCTCGACCGCCGCCCCGAGCTCCACGCCCCCGCCGACCTGTATCTCGAGGCCACCGACCAGCACCGCGGCTGGTTCCAGAGCTCCCTCATGGTTTCGGTGG
>CAZKYJ010000226.1:0-7291 GCA_964556355.1 uncultured Verrucomicrobiales bacterium
AACGCCAGCAGGTGAACCTCATCACCGCCTACATCGACGCCTCCAACGTCTACGGATCCGACGAGGCCCGCGCCTTCGCGCTGCGGGCGCTCGACGGGACAGGCCGCCTGAAAACCAGCGACGGCGACCTTTTGCCCTTCAACGAAGGCGGGCTCCCCAACGCGGGCGGCCCTTCGGCGGCGCTCTTCGTGGCCGGCGATGTCCGGGCGAACGAGCAGGTCGGTCTCGTCGCCATGCACACGCTCTTCGTCCGCGAACACAACCACTGGGCGGACACCATCGCGGGCGCCAACCCGTCCCTCACCGACGAGCAGATCTACCAGGCCGCCCGCGCCATCGTGGCGGCCGAGATGCAGGCCATCACCTACCGGGAGTTCCTTCCCGTGCTGCTCGGCCGCGACGCGCTGCCGCCCTACGCCGGATACAACCCCTCGGTCAACCCCGGGATCGCCAATGTGTTCGCCACCGCCGCCTACCGCGTCGGCCACACCATGCTCTCGCCCCAGCTCCTGCGCCTCGACGCGGCAGGCGACGAGATCGCCGCCGGCCACCTCTCGCTCGCCGCCGCCTTCTTCGCCCCGGGCGAGACCATCGACAACGGTATCGACCCGGTCCTCCGTGGCCTCGCCGCCCAGGTCTGCCAGGAGATCGACAACCACGTCATCGACGAGGTTCGCAACTTCCTCTTCGGCCCTCCCGGCGCGGGCGGGTTCGACCTCGCATCGCTGAACATCCAGCGCGGGCGCGACCACGGGCTCCCCGGCTACAATGCCGTGCGCGCCGCCTACGGGCTGCCCCCCGCCACCACCTTCGACGAGGTCTCCCCGGACCCCGAAGTCGCCGCCGCGCTGGCGTCGGTCTACGCGAGCCCGGACGCCATCGACCCGTGGGTCGGTGGCCTCTGCGAGGCGCACGTCCCCGGCGCCATGGTCGGCGAGCTGTTCTTCATGGTCATCGGCGACCAGTTCGTCCGGCTCCGTGACGGCGACCGCTTCTTCTACCACCACGACCTGAGCCCGGACCTCGTGCGGCTGGTCGAGGAGCAGACCCTGGCCCGCATCATCCGGCGCAACACCGGGATCGGCAACGAACTTCCGGACGATGTCTTCCGCGCCGCAGCGAACGGCGGCGACGGAGGTCGCGACGGGAGGGACCGCTCCGCCGGTGGCGATACCCGCCCCCGCCGATCCGGTTCCGGGCGGCGCTAGCCGCACCGGGCACCGCCGCCCCCAAGTGCACCCGTGCCCCGCACGGGTGCACTTCCTGCGTACCCCACCGGCGCGCTTCGTCCCAAACCGTGCACGCTTCGTCCCAGATCGCTGGCCAGCTGCCTCGCGGTCAGCGATTGCTCCCGCTCACCGTTTTCCCCACCGTCTTGCATGACCCGCATCCCCGTCGACCGAAGGTTCGCCACCCGCGCCTGGCGCCGCGCGCGCACCTCGCCGGGCGGTGTCGCTCGGGGTTGACCCCGGGGGTGCTGTCGGCCGAACGTGACCCACCGCCATGCCTGAGAAAACGCACCCCCTCCGACCCGCCCGCCTCTGGCTGTGGTCTCTCGTCGGCTGGTCGATGGTCGGGCTGGCCAATGCGGTCAACGGGGTGGTCACCCGCGGCGACCCGTGGGGGATCCACCTCGAACCCAGCCTGCGCCACTGGCTCCCGTGGGCGCTGTGCACGCCGCTCATCTTCCTGCTCGTCGACCGGCTCCCGCTCGACCGCGACCACTGGAAGCGCGCCCTCCCCGCCCACCTCCTCTGCGCCATCCTCATCTTCGGTGCCGGGCAGCTCTGGGAATCCGCCGTCCTCGGCGGTCCGCCCGACCCGGGGCGGACGCCGCCCCCGCCCGGCGGAGACGAGCGATCGAGCCCACCCCGCGAGCGCGCCGCCCGCCCGCCCGGGGGTGACGCCCGCCCGCCCGGGGGTGACGCCCCACCCGGCTCCCGGCGCCCGCCCGGGGGACCGGGCCGCCCGCGACCGATGGGATTCGACCTCCTCCATTTCATCAGCCTCGACCTCCCGATCTACCTCATGCTCCTCACCGCCGCCCACGCGGGCCTCTACTACCGGCGCGAGCAGGAGCGCGCCGCCGCCCTCGCCGAGGCGCGGCTCGACGCCCTGCGCGGCCAGCTCCAGCCCCACTTCCTCTTCAACTCCCTCAACATGATCGGTGGCCTCATCCACGAGAACCCGGACAAGGCCGACACTATGCTCGTCGCGCTCAGCGACCTCCTCCGCCGCAGCCTCGAAACGAGCACGACCCCCGAGACCCCCCTCGCCGAAGAGACCGCTTTCCTCCGCCGCTACCTCGAACTCATGCAGGCGCGCTTCGAAGACCGCCTCGAGTTCTCGATCGAGCTCGCACCCGACGCCGCCGAAGCCCTGGTCCCCTCGATGATCCTCCAGCCGATCGTGGAAAACGCCCTCAAGCACGGTCTCCTCCCCAAGGTCGGTGGCGGCACCGTCACCATCGGTGCCCGGCGCCACGGGGCAGAAGTCGTGCTGACGGTCGCCGACGACGGCATCGGGTTCGCCCCCGCCGCCCCCCCGGAAAGCGGCGGTCTCGGCCTCGCCAATACCCGCGCCCGGCTCCGTGCCCTCTACGGGAAACGCGCCGCCCTCACCGTCCGGCACGACGGCGGCACCACCGTGACGATCACCCTCCCCGCCCACATCCAATGACCCCGATCCGCGCCCTCCTCGCCGACGACGAGCGCCCCGCCCGCGCCCGGCTCCGCCGCCTCCTCAAGCCCGACGCCGACGTCGAGATCGTCGCCGAATCCCACGACGGCCCGTCCACCGTCGCGGCGGTCCGCGAACACGCCCCCGACCTCCTCTTCCTCGATATCAACATGCCCGGCCTCGACGGCTTCGGCGTCCTCGACGCACTGGGGGCGGACGCGCATCCCCCGGCGGTGGTCTTCGTCACCGCCTACGACCAGCACGCCATCCGCGCGTTCGAGGCCTGCGCCCTCGACTACCTCCTCAAGCCGACCTCCACCGAACGCCTCCAGCAATCGCTCGCCCGCGCGCGGCAGATCCTAGCATCGCCACCAAGGCCGAACGCGGCCGCCTCCGGCCCCAACCAGTTCGTCGTGCGGAGCGGCAACCGCGTCCGCTTCGTCTCCCCGGTCGAGATCGACTGGGTGGAGGCAGCGGGCAATTATGCGATCCTCCACGCCGGCCAGCACAACCACATGATCCGCGAAACGATGGCCGCCCTCGAAGCTCGGCTCGCCCCCGTCGGCTTCGCCCGCGTCAGCCGCTCGGCCATCGTCAACCTCCACCGCGTCAGGGATCTCAACACCTCCGGTCGCACCGCGCGCTTGCTCGACGGACAGGAGATCGGCGTGACCCGCTCGACCCGCGAGCTCGCCAGCCTCATCGCCGCGCTTTGATCTGCCCCGCCGCCCGACCGCACCGACCGCCCCCGCGGGACGGGGCGTCGGCATCCGGGCGGCCGGATGCCGGGCTCTACCCGAGGTGCTCTTTAAAAAATGCCACCGTCCGTTCCCACGCCAGCTTGGCCTGTTCCTCGTCGTAGCGCCCCGTCGAGTCGTTGTGGAAGCCGTGGTTCGCCTTGGGGTACTCGTACTTCGTGTACTCGGCGCCCGCGGCTTTCAGGTCTTCCTCGTACTCGGGCCAGGTGGCATTGACCCGCCCGTCGAGTTCGGCGAGCTGGATGACCAGCGGCGCCTTGATGTTCTTGCGGAGCTCTTTCGCCGCCGGCGTGCCGGAGAAAGCGACCCCCGCATCGAGCACCTCGGGCACGGCCGCCGCCAACATGTTCACGATATAGCCGCCGAAACAGAAGCCGACCGCCCCGAGCTTGCCGGTGGAACGCGGGTGCGCCTTCAAGAACTTCGCCGCCGCGATGAAATCCTGCTCGATCTTCGCCTTGTCCATCCCGCCCTGCATGGCCCGCCCCTCGTCGTCGTTTCCCGGATACCCGCCGAGCGGGTGGAGCGCATCCGGCGCGAAGGCGACGAACCCGACTTTCGCCAGGCGCCGCGCCACGTCTTTGATGTAGGGGTTGAGCCCGCGGTTCTCGTGGATGACCAGCACCGCCGGCCCCTTGCCCTCCAGCGCCGTGGGCACCACCAGGTAGCCCCGGCCCTCGCCGTGGCCGTCGGGGGAGTCGAAGTTCTCGTAGGTGGCCTTGATCTCGGGATCATTGAACGAGACCTGCTCGGCCGCCGCGTAGTCGGGCATCAGCACCGCCAGCAGCGAGCCCATGGTCAGCCCGGCCGTCGTCAAGGTCGCCAGCCTCCCCATGAACGTCCGCCGGTCGATGAGGCCGTGCGCGTACTCGTCGTACCAGTCGAAGGCTTCTTGGGGGATCGGGTGGATCGATTCTTGGCTTGGTTCGGTGTTCATCTGGAGGAATGGGTGAAGGCGATTCTCCGCCATGCGCAACTCTACCATCGGATCGGTCAACGGCACCCGCTACGACGTCGCCGTCCTCGGCGCGGGGATCAGCGGGGCGCGGATCTTCCACCGGCTGTGCCGCGAGGGCTATCGCGTGCTCCTCCTCGATCGGGGCGACTTCAGCGCCGGGACGAGCCAGGCCTCGGGGATGATGATCTGGGGCGGTCTGCTCTACCTCAAGGATTTCGATATCCGCACGGTGCGCACGCTATGCCGGGCTCGGGATTCCCTGATCGCCGACCGCCCGACATCGGTGGTCGCCCAGGACCTCCGCTACCTCCCGTCGCGGGTGGCGTCGCGCAGCCGCCACCTGGTCCGCGCGGGGATGTGGGCTTACTGGCTGCTCGGCTCGCGGGAGCGCGCGTTCCCCGGTGGCCGTGCCACCTTCGGCGAAGAACCGCTGTTGTTGCCGGGCCGCTTCCAGCCGCCGCTCGCCGTCGAGGAGGCGGTCTTGGCCCACTCGGACTGCCGCTTCGTCCTCGACTGGATCCTGCCGTTCCTCGGCACCGGATCGGCCGCACTCAACCATTGCGAAGCCGTCGCCACCGACTTCGACCGCTCGGCCGGCCGGTGGCGTCTCGGCCTGCACGACCGCATCGGCGGCCGTGAGATGGAAGCCACCGCCCGCTACGTGGTCAACGCCACCGGGGTGTGGACGGACACCGTCAATGGCCAGCTCGGGCTCGAATCGCCCTACCGCCACGAACTCAGCAAGGGCGTCTACCTCGTCCTCCCCCGCCCCGATCCCCTCCGCGAGATCCTCGTCGTCGACCGGGGCACGGCCGACGACGTCCTCACCTTTTCCCCCTGGGGACCCGTGGCGCTCTGGGGATCGACCGAAGAACGGGTGACCGACATTCGCGAAGGCTACCATCCGACGACGGAAGATGTCCGCTCCCTCCTCGCCCTGGCGAACGAAAACCTCGCCACGCGCTACGATGCCGGAGATGTCGTCGCGCTGCGCTGCGGCATCCGCCCGCTCGCCGTGCGTCGCGGATTCTCCCAGGCCGTCCACCCGCTCACCCTCTCCCGCCGCCACCTGATCCACCACGACCGCGACCGCCACGCCGTGGCCGTCTACGGCGGGAAACTCACCTCCAGCGGGACGATGGCCGACGCCGTCTGCACGCGGCTCGCGCCCGACCTTCCCCGGCGAAGCCCGGCCGCGCCGCAACCCGTCCGCCCGCCGGAGACCGAGAGTTTCCCCGGGCTCGACGCCCCCGTCCCCGCCGCCCGCTGGTGCCGCGACCACGAACTCTGCTGCCATCTCGATGACTACCTCCGGCGGCGCACCAACATCAGCCAATGGGTTGCCCGCGCAGGACTCGGATGCAGGGCGGAAAACCGCGATACCCTCCACCAGATTGCCCGCATCTTTTCGCCGGACGAACGCGCCGCCGACGCTATCCTAGCATCCTACGAACAGGGCGTC
Organism: uncultured Verrucomicrobiales bacterium; assembly: GCA_964556355.1. Classification (GTDB taxonomy): domain Bacteria; phylum Verrucomicrobiota; class Verrucomicrobiia; order Verrucomicrobiales; family DEV007; genus CAZKYJ01. The sequence goes on from CAZKYJ010000226.1 coordinate 5,858, forward strand.
GCCGCACACCACGACGCCGTCCTCGCCTCCGTCTGATCGCCATGCCCCCGACCGAAAAGATCGTCACCCTCGACCACGACCCCGCCACCCGCTGGCCGCTCTTTGACGAGGAAGCCGATAACGCCGTGCTCCGGATCCTCCGGGACGGCAATGTCAGCACCCACCCGGTCATCCGAGATCTCGAGCGCGACTATGCCGCCTTCGCCGGGCGCACCCACGCCCTTGCCCACAGCAGCGGGACCGCCGCCCTCCTCGCCGCCTTCCACGCGCTCGACCTCGAACCCGGCGACGAAATCCTCGTGCCCTCCGCCACCTTCTGGGCCTCGGTGCTCCCCATGGTCTGGTGTGGCCTCGTCCCGGTCTTCTGCGAAAGCGAGCCGGACACCCTCGGGATCGACCCCGACGACCTGCGCCGCCGGATCACCCCACGGACGAAGGCGGTGGTCATCGTCCACCTCTGGGGCCTCCCCTGCGCCATCGACGCCATCGAGCAAGTCAGCGCCGAGTTCGGCCTACGCATCATCGAAGACGCTTCCCACGCCCACGGTGCGCGCTACCGCGACCGCCCCTGCGGATCGATCGGTGACCTCTCGGTCTTCAGCCTGCAGGGCGACAAGCTGGCACCCGCCGGCGAGGGCGGCATCCTCTTGTGCGATGACGATCGCTACTACGAGCGTGCCCAGTGCCTCGGGGATATCACCCGGATCATCGAACTCGACTCCCCCGCCCGCCGCTTCGCCGCCACCAGCATGGGGGTCAAGACCCGGATCGCCCCGATGTCCGCCGCCCTCGGCCAGGTCTCTCTCCGCCAGCTCCCCGCCGCCAATGCCCTCCGCAATGCCAACCACCGCCGGCTCAGCGAGCATCTCGAACCCCTCGGCTTCGACTGCTTCCTCCCCTCCCAAGGCACCGACCGCGTCTACTTCGAATTCCTTATCCGCCACCGCGATCCGGACTTCCCCACCGCCGCACTCCTCGGTCAGCTCCAGGCTCTCGGCGCCCAAGTCGCGCTCCCCCGCTACCCCCTCCTCCACCAACAACCGTTCTTCCGCGAAGGCCACCTCCGCACCATTGGACGCTATCCAGATAACTCGCCGCTGCCCGACTACGCCAGCGTCGCCTTGCCCGCCACCGAAAGGGAAAACGCCCGCCTCCTCAAACTCCCCAATTTCACCCAACCCGACCACGGCCTCCTCGCCCAATACGCCATAGCCTTCGAACGATCCCTCGCCACGCTCGACCCGTAGCCAATCCACCGCCGCCCCCCGCGCGCACCACAACACCCGGATTCGTCACCCCGTATCCGCCACCGCGACTCGGTATGGCAAACCCACAGCTGCGAGCGAAATGGTGTCAAAATTTGCACCCTGACCCCATTTCCCTGACCCCATTTCCCGCCATTTCCCCCTGACCCCATTTCCCGCCATTTCCCCC
>CAZKYJ010000227.1:0-7275 GCA_964556355.1 uncultured Verrucomicrobiales bacterium
TTTTCATGAAATCAGTAATCATCGACCTCAGGACCGTCGATGTTTCGGGCCGCCGCGAGCGGGCCCGAACGTCGGTACAGGCCGCAACCCTTACTGTCACACCGAAGGAAATCCGCACCCTGCCGGCCACCGGAAGCGAAGCCGCCATCACCTACGTTGACCCACCGGACATCACCATCCCATTCAGCTTCGGTGGAGTCTATCTCGATATTGTCACGGCGGGTACCAACGCATCCAGCCAGGGAGGCATGCCCGACGTCGGTGGCGCATTTTATACGGTGAGCTACAGCCAGCCCGCCGCCAACGCCTGGGATATCAACTTCTTTTTTGGTGGGGCCGGCATCGCGCACAACGCCACCTTTCAGCCGTATCGCGCGGACGCCTCGGTCAACCTCTCGGCGATCCGGTCGGTTGAAATGGGGGCGGTGATCGACGGCGGACCGATCGTCCCGGAACCTGCCGGCGGCCCGGCAGCACCGCTCGCGGTACCGGGATTCGGGGGATCTGGCTCGGGCACCGGCGGCGGGCTCGACGGGTTGGCCTCCCCCACCCACATGGGCGCAGCGAGCAATCAGTTTTCCAGCGGAGCGGAGAGCTTCATGGCATTCGTCCTCGACCCCGGCACCCCCGAACAGATGAACGGGTGGATTCGTGTGACCCTGGCTGACGACGGAAGCACGGGGACGATCCACGACTGGGCATACTCGGATCAGCCTCTCGCCGTCGGTGTCACCGTGATCCCGGAACCCCGAACCGCGGTGCTCCAGCTCGCCAGCCTCGCCGCCGCGATCCTACTGCGTCGCCGCCGGTAGCCGGCGGAGGGTAATTCCGTCTCCCGTCTCCCCTCCCGGCTTTGCTGAGGGAAATAGACCTCGACCACGCGCGTGGGCCGCGACGGCGGCGGGACACCCAAAGCACGACGTGTCGCAGGAAGCGGTCGAGCTCCGCCCCGCGCGATCCTCGATGCCAGCCTGCGCTTGCATCCAATGGTACGAAGGCTCATGCTTCTTGTCCCACCCGCATGAAGAAACCCCACCTGGTCGCCGCCCTCGCTCTCACGACGTCCCTCTACGCCGACGATCGCGGAGAGCGCATTTTCTTCGACGATTTCGAGCGGGATGAGTCGCAGGAGACGACCGACGAGGTGGGCAACGGCTGGGGCACCAACAGCAAGAGCCGCGCCGGCGGGAACAAGCAGGTCGACCTCCGGGACGGAGCCATGCACATCTCCATGCACGAGAGCGCCGATCACGCCGTCTCCGTAACCCATCCCGCCAAATTCCAAGACGGCTCGGTGGAACTCCGTTTCATGCTCGTGGGCGAAGAAGACTCGCTCGGTCTCGACTTCGCCGACCTTGCCTACAAGGAGGTGCACGCGGGCCACCTCTTCAAGGTCACCGTCTACCAGGACTCGATCACCATCGACGACATGAAAACGGGAGGCATGAACCTCAAGTTCCGCGAGCTGAAGAAGGCCAACACGCTTTCGGAGGAGCAGAAGCGGTTCCTCGCGACAACCAAGAAACGCTTCCCGGCCAAAGTCGCGCCCGGCGAGTGGCACGGCCTGCAGGTCACCGTGAGCGGAGACACCGTCAGTGTCACCATCGACGGCAAGGACGCCGGGACATTTCGTTCGGACGGGTTCGCCCACCCCAACAAGCGGTTGCTCCGCCTCGGTGTCCCTAGGAGAGCGGTGGTCGATGATGTCGCCATCTACGCCCGGAGCGCAGGAAGCTAGCAGCGAGCGACAACGGCCGCTGCACAGCGCGAGACGGCACCTGCCGCGAAGCCCGAACGGCACCGGAACGGGACGGGTCGATCCGGATCCCCACGGCATCGTCGACTTGCCGGAAGACCCGGCACACGCCCACCCTCGCGCAGGGGTGGATCCGCCCCGACGGGTGGATGGAAGCGACATGGCCACCTGTGCAGAGAAATCTCGGGGGCGCGGCCGGATGCCCGCCCGCCCCAAGAACGTCGAGGCGGAGATCGCGTTGAGGGAGTAGCCGGCGGACGAGGGAACGACGGAGCGGGGAACGCCCCGCCCACCTACGCGACGAGCCAGAAGTCGTGACCCTCGGTGTATCCCTCGCGCGCGGCGAGCTCACGAAGCAGCGGCCGCGCTCCCGGCCGCCCGACCGCACCAACGAGAAACTCGCCGCCCGCACGGGCGAGCGCACGCTGGTCGCACACCGGCACGCCGGCGATCTGCTCGCCGATCCGCCTCTCGCTCACTTCGTAGAACGCGGCGACCTTGATCCCGCGCCTGAGGAGCAAACGGGCGAAGCGTTTCCCGATCGGGCCGGCTCCGCACACGCGGACACCTCGCGCCATGGCATCGGGGATCCGGGCGAAATGGTAGGCCTTGGCCTCCAGGAACGCACGGTGGCTGTAGCTGGCATCGCGACGGGTGAGCCGGCCTGGCGAGTCCCGCCAGTCGAGCAACACCTCCGGTAGCTTGGCAAACCGGTAGCCCGCCCCAAACATCCGTAGCCAGAGATCGTAGTCTTCCGCCCACGGCAGCTTCCTGACGCCCCCGACCGCCTCCCAGGCGGAGCGTCGGAACATGACGGTCGGGTTGACCACGGGGGTCTCGACGAAGCGCTCGCGCGCCATGGCCTCGTGGGATTGCAGCGAGTTGACCCACCCCTCAAAGCGGCTGTAGCCGTCTCCCCCGCCGACGATCCGGATCCCGGTCGCACACACGGCGATGTCGGGGTTCATATCGAAGCACTCGGCCTGTCGCGCCAGACGTTCTCGGTAGGCGTAGTCGTCGCTGTCCATCCGCGCGACGAGCTCGCCCGTCGATTCGGCGACCCCCCGGTTCATCGCCTCGACCACCCCGCGATTGTTGGCCCACGAGATCATCCGGATTCGGGGATCCGCCGCCGCCTGCGCTCCGATGATCCTGCCGGTAGCATCGGTCGAACCGTCGTCGACGATGATGATCTCGATATCTCCCAGCGTTTGCTCCCGAATACTCCGCAGCGCGACGTCCACGGTCGCCGCCGCATTGAAGGCGGGCATGACGACGGAGACTGGCGGCACTCGGATAGAAATCCCGTTTTTTTACTCGCTAAGTCCGTGGGACTATCCGCTGACCTCCCCATCACCATCGTCGTGGAAGACGATGCGCATGGGGAAACAGCAGACTTCGCAGTCGTAATCGACGTCGCAGGGCAACTCCTCGGAACTGGGAGCGGCGACCTCGAACTGCTCAAAGCACGTGGGACACGCGACTCTGACCATTGGGGTCTGTAACATAGTGAGAGAGGATACGACGAACCCCGATCTCAAGGCAAGCCCCAAGTTTTCGCCAGCATCTGATACTCCCCACGTGGGAGCAGGATATAGTGGGGAGCGGCGCCGGGCCGGAGCCAACGGATCATTGCCTCCAGGTTGGACTTTTCCATCGTGGTGCAGCCGAAGGTTCGCCGATCGGGCCCCCGCCGGATGTGGAAAAACATGGCACTTCCGGCGCCGGGCACGGGTGGGTCGGCATTGTGCCGGATCTCCAGGAGCCACTCGTAGGCGAAATCTCCGTGGCGCATCTTTGCCTCGTCGAACCACGGGGGCACGTTGTTGGGATCGACCACGACGTGCTGGTTGTAGAAGGGATTGTCGGGGTCGTCGCTCCAGGCATCCCACTTGCCGACCTGGCGATAAGGATACTCGGGACTCGATCCCTGGGGCAGGCGGGGGGCGTATCCGAACACCCGGCCGATCCTGAAGACTCCGGCCGGTGATTTTCGATCGCCCTCCCGCTTCACCGGCTGTCCGGGTTGCGGTGCGACCAAGAGTCCCCGCCCCCACGCGAGTCCGCCCTTCCCGTAGAGTACCGGGATCGGCTTCGCGAAGACGACCGGCCGCCAAGGGGCACTTGGATCCGAGCGCTCGAAACATTGGAGCGTCCCGCTCGTGGCGTCCCACCCCTCGGCGATCCCGACCACGACCTGCCCGACCGAATCGGGGAGCGTGGCCGCTCGCGTCGCAACGGACAGAAGCCCAGAAAACACCGCGACCCCGGCCGCGATCCGGATCCGAGCCCGCAATCGCATCACTCGGGAAGCGGCGGCAGCAACAGCGGACTGGCAAACTCCTCGACTCCGTCGATCGGTGCCTCGGAGGACGGGAGCTCGGGCGCGACGAGAGGGATGACGGGAACGTCGTCGAGCGTCCCACCGCGGGAGGCGTAGCTGGTCGCATCCTCGCCGACCTCCTTCACGACCATCTCTTCTACGGGGAAATCCGATGCTTTTGCTTTCCGGAGAACCTCGGTGGCGACGGTTCCAAAGTCGCCAGATTCCAGAACGACATCGGACCATCCACGCCGCTCGTAGACGAGCCGGACGATTGACCCCTTCGCGAGGATCCGGTCGGCCGGGCGAATCTGCAGGGGACCATCGCGGAAAAACTTCACGTCCTCTTCGATGGTGACGTACTTGTCGACACGGGAATCAGCACCGGGAACCGGTGCTTCTGACGCCTCTTGAGCCGCGGGCTTCGGCGCCCTGTCGGGGGGAGAGCTCTCCGGTTCATCCTCCTTACCTCCGTCCGATGACCCGGTGCTTTCGGCACGATCTCCGCCCTTAAAAAGGCTTCGGAAAAACCCCTTCAATCCACTCGGTTCTTCACTTTCCTCCGCGGCTGCAGACCCGTCATCGGCTACGGGCGGTGCCGCTGCCCGGATTGTTTCGACAGGTGCGGCCGCCGCTACTACGAGCACCAAGGCGACCCGCGTGACATGGGAGATAGGTGGGGTCATCGTCGTTCCATAGACTAGAACGATCCGCCCCGACCGCAAGACGCAGCACTGAGAATTTTCGTGCGACTGCTCGCGTGGCGAGTCGACCCCGGCTAGGCTTCCTCCCAAGGATGGCGGCGATAGTTAGACAGGAGGAGATCGAGGCACGGATGCACGAGCTGGGAATTGCGGACGAGGATGTTCTCGAAAAGTTCATCCATGGATCGGGCAGCGGCGGACAGAAGATCAACAAGACCGCCTCCTGTGTTTACCTCAAACATCTCCCTTCGGGGATCGAAGTGAAGTGCCAGCGCGAACGCTCGCTTGCCCACAACCGGTTCCTCGCCCGATCCGATCTCTGCGACCGGATCGAAGGCGAGGCGCTCGCCGCCGCGGCGGCACGCAAGGAGCGTCGGGAAAAACAACGCCGCCGCCACCGACGGCCAAGCAAGGCCGCCCGGAAACGCAATGTCGCGAACAAGCGAAAACTCGGCGAGAAAAAGCGGCTGCGCGGCAAGCCGAAAAGCGACGACTGACGGATCCGCGAGCAGCCGGCCGCGGGGGCTAGCGATAGTAGCCGGGCGGCGGCGCCTGGTAGTAGCCCGGCCCGTAACCAGGCTGAGCGTAGCCCGGCTGGTAGCGGGGATCGGTCTGCTGGTAGTAGCCGCCCGACGGCTGCTGGTAGTAACCGTGCTGGGGCACCGGCTGCTGGTAGTAGCCATTGCCGTAAGCGGCACGGCGCTGGGCAGCGGCGCGGCCGTCTTGGGCGTTCCCCACCACGCCGCCGGCCGTCCCGCCGGCAAGGGCACCGATGGCGGCGCCTTCGAGCCCTCTCCCCGACTGGTTACCGATGATCCCACCTGCTGCTGCCCCGAGAAGGCTCCCGATGACGGCACCCTCTTTGGTGCGCGCGTTCTGGGTGTAGGGATCGCTGGCGCAACCGGTAAGGCCGAGGCTACCAGCCGCGGCGACCGCGAGGGCGATGTTGGCAATTCGTTTCATATTCGTGGGAAGCGGGGAAGGAGGGGGCACCTCATCAACAGGGGACGCGGCGGCGGCGAAGAATCACCGCTAGGACGCCGACATTTTGGAACGCTTTGACTCTACTTACGTCTGAAATATTCGGGAACTCTTAAAAAATCTTCATCTCGCCCCTTCCCTCAAAGCTGGTCGGTGAACATTTCGAGCTGTGCGCCGGGCTCGCCCGGCGCGCCTCCATCCTCCCCCCCGCGGACTTCGGCAAAGCGAACCCCGACCCCGAGGAGCCTCACTCCTTTTCCGCCCCGCCGCGCCCACGCTTCCTTCAGGAGATCGGGGAAGAGGCTCCGGTCGAACCGGTCCGCCACCCGCTCAACGCTCGTCTTGGTGAAATCGGTGAACTTGAGCTTCACAAAGATCTTCCTCACCCTGCGGTCGGCCGCACTTTTCCGCAGGTCGGCCTCCTGATCGTCGAGCACCTCATCGAGACGAACAAGCAGGGTCTCGAAGACGTCCACGTTTTCGCCAAACGTTCGCTCATTGGCGAGGCTTTTACGCATCCGGTGTGGCCGCACCCCACGGTTGTCGATCCCCCGACACTGGTCGTAGAGCTCGCCCCCGAACTTGCCAAATCGGGCGGTCAACGCGGCACGGGCAAACGCTTGCAGCTCGCCGCAGGTCCGCGCCCCGAAGGCCTCGATCTTTTCCTGAGTCTTCTTTCCGACACCCCAGAGCTTGCCCACGGGAAGCGGTCCCATGAACGCTCCGACCTCCTCCGCTCGGATCTCGAACTGTCCATCAGGCTTCCTCCAGTCGCTGGCGATCTTGGCCAGCAGCTTGTTCGGCGCGATCCCCGCGGATGCTGTCAGCCCGGTGCGCCGCCGGATCCGATAGCGGATCTCGGCGGCCACGGCGGCAGCATCCGAACGCAGGTGGCTCACGTCGAGATACGCCTCGTCCAGCGAGAGCGGCTCCACCAGTTCCGTGAAGGCGGCGAAAACCTCCCGGATGGCGGCCGACTCCTTCCGGTAGACATCGAAGCGCACGGGCATGAGGACGAGGTCGGGGCAGAGCTGGAGCGCTTTGTAGGTGGGCATGGCCGAGTGGCAGCCGAACTTTCGCGCCTCGTAGCTGGCGGTCGTGAGCACCCCCCGGCGCGACCGCCCCCCCACCGCCACCGGGCGCCCGGCCAGCTCCGGGTGGTCGCGGATCTCGATGGAGGCGTAGAAGCAGTCCATATCGATGTGGATGATCTTGCGCATCGGAGGGGGATCGGGCACGCATCCGACGCGTGCCCGCGGGCGAATCTAACACACGCCCGGTTGATTTTTCGCCTGCCCCAAACACAGTTGGGTCAGCCAGCTACCAGGAACGTTCATCCGACTCATCCAACCATGAAATCCCACCTGAAATTAACTTCAATTCTCACGGCAACGCTCGCCTCGACGCTGGCGCTCGCCGCCGCCCAAGACACGCCCCCGCCCCCGGCGACCGACGAGCCTGCGCCCGCCGCTGAAGAGCCGGCCCCAGAGGCGACGCCCAGCCCGAAGGTC
>CAZKYJ010000228.1:0-7252 GCA_964556355.1 uncultured Verrucomicrobiales bacterium
GACGTCGTATTGCAAAACCTCTTCACCGAGGTGCTCGACGCCCCCGACGCCGGGAAGATCACGCCGATCACGCTCGTCGCCTCCGGTGGTTACGGCCGGGCTATCTTGAACCCCGGCAGCGACATCGACCTCCTCTTCCTCACGCGCCGGGCGGGCTCGAAACTGGGGAAGGACACCGAGGAACTCATCGGCGAAATCCTCCGCATGCTGTGGGATGTCGGATTCAAAGTCGGCCACGCCACCCGCTCGATCAAAGAGGTCCTCCATTTCGGAAACGCCGACAACAAGACCAAGAGCGCGCTGATCGAGTCGCGGCTCATCACCGGGGATTCGGAATTCTTCGCCGAGCTCCAGTCCGCCTTCCGCCGGGGCTGTATCGACGGCAAAGAGAACGAGTACCTCCAGCTCCGCCGCGCCGACCTCAAGGCGCGCTACGCCAAATACTCGAACACCGTCTACCTGCAAGAGCCACATTTGAAGAACGGGGTCGGTGGCCTCCGCGACTACCACAACATCATCTGGATCACCTACGTGAAACTCGGATCGACGGACGTCTCGAAGCTCGTCGATGAGAAGGTGTTTTCCCTCGCCGCCTACCGCGACATCCAGCGGGCCTACGACTTCCTCCACCGCGTCCGGAACGATCTTCACTACTCCGGGCGCCGGGCGAGCGACATCCTCACGCTCCGTGCCCAGGGGGTCGTGGCCACCAACTTCAAGTATCCCCAGCGCACGATCCTGAAGCGGTGCGAGGAGCTCATGCGTGACTATTACATGCATACGAAGAACCTCTCCCAGCACCTCACCTCGCTGATGGAACGGTTCGAGATCGAGCGGGGCGAAGACGGCGCCCTGGCTTCCGTCGTCAGCTTCCTCGCGCTGCGGAAAGACAAGATCGAGCACTTCGATGGCTTCTACTCGAAGGCTGGTTACATCTATCCGGAGAACTCGAAGATTTTCGAAGAGGATTCCAACCGCATCATGCGGCTGTTCCAGCACGTGCAGCAGCGCCACCTTCGCGCCACCCCGCAGATCCGGCAGCTGGTGAAGAAGAACTGGTCGCGGATCGACCGTCCGTTCCGTTATCGCAAGGCGGTGCGCAAGACGTTCGAAGCCATCCTCACCCGCAAGGGGGATGTCGCCCGCATCCTCCGGCTGATGCACCGGATGGGGGTGCTGGGGCGATATCTACCTGAATTCGGCGCGCTCACCTGCCTCGTACAACACGAGTTTTTCCACCGCTACACGGCGGACGAGCACACGTTGACGGTCATCGACAAGCTGGACGAACTATCGGACACCGAGGATCCGAAGCTCGCCTTCTTCCAGCGGCTTTCCCAGACGCGGCACGACCCGTTCGTCCTCTACCTCACCATCATCATGCACGACACGGGGAGGGCCTGTAACGCCGCCCAGCACGCCGACGCCAGCGCCATGCTCGCCTCGCGCGTCTGCAAGCGGCTCGGCGTCTCGCTCGACCGGAGGCGCCTCCTCATCTTCCTGGTCGATCACCATCTGACCATGTGGCGTTACGCCACGACAAAGAACCTCCAGGACCCCAACGTCATCGCCGAGTTCGGCACCATCGTGAGGAACAAGTACTATCTCGAGTCACTGTTCCTGCTCACCTACGTCGATTCCAAGGGCACCAACGAAGACTCCTGGTCCGATTGGAAAGAGTCGCTGATGCGCCAGCTCTACCATTCGACCGTCCTCTACCTCGAAGACAAAGGTGCCTTCGCCACGCAGGCCCATCCGGCATCGAAGCCGCTGCGCAAGGCGGTGGCCGAGAAGTTGCCAGCCGATTTCTCCGCCGAGATCGACGCGCACTTCGAAAACATGCCGGACCACTACTTCCGGCTGCGGCGACCGGAGAGCATCGTCCGGCACATCCGGAGCTTCCGGGCGTTCTTCGAGAGCTTCGCCAACGGCGGCGGGGTCCTCGCGCCCACCATCCGTTGGATCGACCAGCCGGAGCGTGGCTGCACCGAACTCCACCTGTGCTCGTGGGACCGCGGCGCGCTCGTGGCCATGGTCACGGGGGCGCTGGCGGCCAACCGGATCAACATCCTGGCGTCTGACCTGTTCGTCAGGAAAGACAATATCGCGCTCGATTCCTTCAGCATCTGCACGACGGACTTCGGTCCGGTCACCGATCCCAAAGTGCGCTCGAAGGTGGAGAAAATCGTGGCCGCCGCCTTCGCCGAGTCCGACTTCGATTTCGGCCCGGCCATCGCCAAGGCTGCCGCGGATCTGGACCCGCGGGGGGACGTCTACTTCCCCACCCGGGTCTACATCACGAACGACGAGAATCCGGACTACACCGTCCTCGAGATCCAAGCACTCGACAGGATCGGGCTGCTCCACGATGTCTTTCGCACCCTCGCCAAGAATGGCTATAGCGCGACATTCGCCCGAATTAACACCGAGAAAGGCGGCGCGTTCGACACCGTGTATTTCACCCTTGCCAGCGGGGCGAAAGAGACGGACAAAGAGGCCATCGCCAGACTGCAGAAAGAACTTGCGTCCGTCGTTGCCGCACCGCGACAGACGGCTCCCTGAAGTCCGGGTCGCCCTCGAGAGCAACGATCCCCTCGGCTGACGAGGGACCTCCGGCGGCCCTTGCGAGGCTTGCTCCGGTGAGTCGCCTGGGTGCCACGAAGCGTAACGCGACCGCGCCCATGCATCCGCCGTTCACCATCCCACTGCTCTTTGCCCGCATCGCTGCCAGCCACGCGGTCCGGCATCCGGTGGTCACCGTGCTCAACATCCTTGGCATCGCCCTGGGCGTGGGCGTCTACCTGGCCATCCAGACGGCCAACTCCAGCGCCGACGCCGCCTTCCGGGCCAGCATCGACACCGTGGCTGGACGTAGCCACCTCGAGGTGCGCGACGTCCCTGATTCGCTATTGCCGACCGTCGTCGGGCACCCGCTCGTGGAGGCGGCGACCCCGATTGTCGAGGTCTATGCCACCCTCCCGGATTTCCCGGGACGCCATCTCCGGATCTTGGGGATCGATGTTTTCAGTTCCGCCCCCTTCCAAATAGGGGCACCGGGGATCTCCACCGGCGGATCGATTGCCGGGTTTCTCTCTACCCCCCGGGTGATCTCGCTCTCGCAGGGCGCCGCTGGCGCGCTCGGTGCCGGCAGCGGTGGCACGCTCGACGCCCACGTGAACGCCCGGAGCGTCCCCCTCTCCGTCGCGGCGGTCGTGGGCGGCGACCTCGGGACAGACACCTCCGAGAACCTCGCGTTCATGGATATCGGCTGGGCACAGGAGCTGGCCGGAATGCAGGGGAAGTTATCCTCGATCCAGGTGCGGCTCCGGGATCCGACGCGGGCCGCGGAAGCGATCGCCGCGCTCCGCGACGCCCTGCCTCCGGGGGCGAAGGTGGCGGCGCCCGAGCAGCGGGGAACGCAGATACAAACGATGCTCGAGGGCTTTCAGCTCAACCTCCGTGCCCTCAGCATGGTCTCGGTGCTGGTGGGCGCGTTCCTCATTTACAATACCGTCTCGGCCTCCGTGGTGCGGCGTCGAAAGGAGATCGGGACGCTCCGCTCCCTCGGCGCCACCCGCGCCCAGATCGCCACCCTTTTCCTCGCCGAGGCGGCGCTCCTCGGCATCCTCGGAACGGCCGTCGGAGTCCCGCTCGGCCTCATCGGCGCTTCGGCGCTTGTCGCCGAAATCGCAAAAACGATCTCGGTTCACTATGTTCTCGTCAGCATCTCGGAGCTCGCGGTGACTCCTTCGAGTATCCTGCTGGCAATCACCTACGGCATCGCCGCTTCGCTGATCGGCGCCTGGATGCCGGCCCGCGAAGCCGCCCATGCGAATCCCATCCGCGCCCTCCAGCCCGGGCAGCTCTACGAGACGGCCCAGCTCCGCACCTTCCCCCTCTTTCTCGTGGGGTGCGCCGCGTTCCTCGGGGCCGCTGCCCTCGCGGGGTTCGCCCTTTTCACCGGCCCGGCCTGGCTCTCGTTCCTCGCCTGCCTCGCCCTCGTCGCCGCATTCTCGCTCGCGGCGCCCCAGGCGTCGATGGCGCTCTCTCGCGTCCTTGCGGGAACCCGCGCGCTCCTCCCCGTCCGTTCGGTGGCTCTGGTGTCGATCGCGCTCGACAACTTCACCCGGTCGCTTTCCCGCTCGACCGCCACCGTCGCCGCCCTCATGGCGGCCCTCGCCATGGTCGTCGGGGTCACGGTCATGATCACATCGTTCCGGAACACCGTCGATCGCTGGCTCGGAAAGACGATGGTGGCCGACCTCTTCGTCGGACCGGCCGCCAACGCGATCCTGGGGCAGAAAGCCGAGCTGCCCGCCTCGCTCAAGCCCTTTCTCGAAGCGCTGGACGGGGTCGATTCGGTCGATTCCTACCGGGACGAACGGGTGCGCCTCCCCGACGGGAACGACTATGCGCTCGGGATCATCGACGCCCCCGACCGGGGCAATCTCACCTTTGCCAGCGGTGACGCCAGCGGGTACCTCGACACCGGTGGGATCCTCATCAACGAGGCGCTGGCCAGACGGCTGGACCTCAACGCGGGGCAGGCGCTCTCCATCGCGGGGAAGGAGTTCACGATATCCGGCATCTTCTTCGACTACGCGGACGACCACGGCACCGTCTATGTCCGCCGCCAGGATAGCCCGCTGGCCCCGGCGTCCCCCCAGTCGCTCGCCGTCTACCTGGAGCCCGGAACGTCCCCGGAAGCGATCGCTGACGAGATCCGCGGAACCTACAGCAACGGGGGCGAACTCGTCGTCCTCTCCAACCGTTCCCTCCGCGAGAGGGTGTTCGATATCTTCGATCAGACCTTTGCCGTCACCGGAATCCTCCGCACGATTGCCGTGCTGGTCGCGGTGGTGGGCATCGTACTCTCGCTGACCATCCTCGTGGTCGAGCGGGCGCGGGAGATCGCCATGTTCCGTGCCGTCGGCGGATCGCCCGCCCAGGTATTTTTCACCTATCTTACCGAGGCCGGCCTCGTCGGGCTCGTCTCCGGCCTCCTGGGAACCGCATGCGGCATCTGTCTCGCCGTCGTCCTCACGTGGGTGGTCAACAAAGCTTTCTTCGGGTGGACCGTCCAGTTCGAGATCCCTCATGCCGAAGTGTTGCTCGCCCCTCTCTGGGTCACTGCCGTCGCCATCATGGCGGGCGTTTTCCCCGCCGCCAGGGCCGCCAGGGCAGCCCTCTCACCCGCCCTCCGCAGCGAATGAATCGAGTCCTCCTAGTCACCTTTCTCCTCCTTCTGTGCGCCCCGGTCGAAGCCGGCTGGCAGCGGGCTCTTCCGGGATACACCTACGAGTTCCCTCGCGACCATTTCGCCCATCCAGATTTCAAGACCGAGTGGTGGTATTTCACCGGCAATGTCGAAGCACCTTCCACCGGCGAGCGCTACGGGTTTCAGTTCACCATCTTCCGGCAGGGGATCCGCCCTCCCGGCGAGCGGGACGCGGCCACCTCCCGCTTCGTTGTCGACCATTTCCACTTCGCCCACCTGGCGGTCTCGGACATCGGCAGGCGCCGCTACCACTCCGAACAGCGCACGACCCGGGGCGCCTTCGGGGAGGCGGATTCGAGCCCTCCGGATGTCGCACGCATCGGGGACTGGAAGATCAGTCTTCGCGACGGCGCGTTCGCGATCTCCGCCGGACCGCTCGCGCTCACGCTCTCGCCGACCAAGCCACCCGTGGCCAACGGGATCGACGGCGCCAGCCAGAAGGCCGCCGGGGTCGGCAACGCCTCCCACTACTACTCGATGCCCCGCCTCACCGCCGAGGGCACCATCGGCGGGCAACCGGTGGCCGGCGAGGCGTGGTTCGACCGCGAGTGGGGCACCAGCCAGCTCGGCCGCGAGCAGGTGGGGTGGGACTGGTTTTCGATCCAGTTCGACGACGGCACCGAACTCATGATCTACCAGCTCCGCGAGCGGGACGGTTCGCCATCTCCCTTCTCGTCCGGAACCTTTGTCGACGCCGCGGGAACCCCCATCCATCTGACGTCCGAAATGTTCGCCCTCCGCCCGCTGCGCCACTGGAAATCCGAAGCCACCGGCGGCCGCTACCCGGTGTCGTGGGAGATTGCCGTCCCCTCGCTCGGCATCGACGTGACCACTTCGCCCGCATTTGACGAGCAAGAGTTCGCCCATCCACCGGTGACCTATTGGGAGGGCGCCGTCACCGTCTCCGGCAACCGCTCGGGCGTGGGATATACCGAACTCACCGGCTACTCGGGAGCGCTTCCCGGACTCTCCTCGACCGTGCCTGAAGACTGATCTGATGCCCCCGTGTTCGCCCTGATGGTATCGACCAGTCCCCACACCCCGACGAAGATGATCGCCAGCATGCTCGCGGCGAGGATCGCGTCGTAGAACCGGCCGGGCTTCAGCGCCTCGGGGAGCCACCTCCGGCGCATGGTGAAAGCTGCAAAAACGACGATCAGCAGAATCGCGGTGGTGGCCGCCCCGCCGACCAGCACCATGGCGGTGGGAGATTTCAGGTAGAGATAGCTCGCGCCCCAGGTACTCGGCGTCACCCAGGCGAGGATAGCGATCCACCGCCGGCGCTGATTCCTATCGTTGAAATCGATGATTCCGATCTGGCCGAAGGCATCCGAAAAAAGCCGCGTCCATGCGGCGAGTGCGGCCAGCAGGGTCGAGAACAACACGACGAAAGCTCCCGCGAAGAAGAAGCCGCGAGCCCATTCGCCCATCGAGTCGGTGTAGATCCTTGCCAGAACATCGATGAGCTCCTGCTTCTCCGGCAGCAGCGATTGGGAGTGGAGCACCGCGGCTCCCAGCACGTAGAACACCGCGGTCACCAGCGTGTAGGCGACGAGCGCCAACAAGGCGTCCCAATGCATCACGCGGATCCATCCCCGCGCCCGCTCGTTCCACGCTTCCGTGTCCTCCCGCGGCCCGGTATTGGCGGCGTAGCCTTTCTCAATGAGCCAGTAGTTGTAGGCCATGATCTCGTCCCCGCCGACCCCGGTGATGCCAAAAACCGCCAGCGCCACCAGCAGGGATGACTTATCGGGGATGGAGAAAGTCATCCCCGAAGCGATGTCCCCCCAGGAGATCGCCATCGGCGTCCATTGCAAAGAGACGAGCGAAATGATCGTGAACGCGGTGAACAACCCGATCATCACCAGCGACCATTTCTCGATCGGGCGGTAGTAGCCACGATACACGAGGAGCGCCACCACGACGACGAGCACGGCCACCCAAAGCTCCTCGCCCCCCCCGGCTTTGGCCAGG
>CAZKYJ010000229.1:0-7241 GCA_964556355.1 uncultured Verrucomicrobiales bacterium
CATCCGGAACGGGTTTCTCAACCCGAGCGACCACACCCGCGACTCGGCGGCGCGCGGCCGCGCGGGATCGTAGAACGGATTCGAGGGAACGCCGTCTCCTGTCTCGCGGTCGAGGCGGAGGACTTTCCCGTTGAGCGAGCTCAGCATCTGCGACCGAAAGGCACCCACATCCTCCTCCGGTCGAATGATCTTATCGGCCAGCGCCTGCTCCGCATAGGTATCCGGATGACCCCCGGCGTCGACCCCGGTATAGCTGGCGCCGTCACCGGTTCCCACGAGGAGCGTTCCATCCGTCCCGATGGCGAGCGAACAGGTACCGTGGGCCTCGTGAAGGATGGGGATGCCGGTCTCTTTCGTCTCGCCCAACAGGATCTTCCGGCTACCGGGCTGCAGCGTCCGAAATCCCGTCGCCGCATCGGCCGTGTAGCGCACCACCCGCCCGATCGTCGCCGAATAGTAGTCGTTGCTGAACTTGGAGTACTGGGGCGTTCCTGAGTAGCTCAGGTGGTGGCGGTCGACCACATAGGAGACATAGAAGTGACCGTTGGTTTCGAAGTCGGGATCGAGCGCAAAATCGAGCATCCCAAAGTCCCTCCAGCTACCCACCTCATCGCTGATATCGAGCAGCGGCTCGGTGTGCCTCGTCCCATCGGCCTCCACCATCCAAATGCGCCCGACCCGCTCGAGCACGTACATCTCCCCACCCGGACGAAACTCGAATCCCGCAGCCCGCAGCCATCCCGATGATTCGACCTGTTCAAAAAACCCGGGCGCCAATTCCGGACCGCTCCCCAGAGACCGAGGGACGCAAACCGACGTCTCCAGTATCAAAAGGCCGAACGCGATCCCGCGCCAGGCCGCCTGAGAATAGAAACGTTTCATGAAATTACCTCAAACAACTATTACACTAATTATCATAACAAGTAAAATTTTAGTGCTATTGGTATTTTTGGGAATGTTGAAGTCAAGCACAAAAAAACCGGTTCACCCGCGAAGAGGTGACCGGTTGCCGATGGGGGAATGCGGTTCGGGCTAGGCCTGGCGGCCGAACCCGCGCCGGGCGAGCTGTCGGGCGAGAAGTGCCAGAAACAGGCAGTTGTACGTCAGGTAGCGCTTCCAGAGCCGCCGCGGTTCACTGGCGAATCGGTAGAGCCAGGTCAGGCCAAGTCTCTGCAGCAGGCGGGGCGCATCCCGCTTCGTTCCGGCGTTGACGTCGAAAGCGAATCCGACTGCGAGGAGGATCCCCCGACGGAGGGATCCGCGGTTCCGCGCGATCCACGCCTGCTGTTTGGGGGTGCCGAGACCGACCCAGATAAAATCTGGTGACAGCGCGTTGATCTCGTCGACGATCGCAGCATCCTCGGCCGGTGGGTAGTAGCCGTCGTGCCGTCCGACGATCTGGGAACCGGGCGCTTTCTCCCTGAGCGCCGACTCCAGGCGGGCGAGGGTGTCCGGCGCCCCGCCCAAGAGATAGTGGGTGTGGGGAGCACCGAGGGCAGGAAAGGCGCGCGCCAAAAAGTCCGGTCCATACACCCGCTCGGGCATGCTTCCACCCAAGAGCCGGACGGCAAAAAAAAGCACTTGGCTATCGGGGACAAACACGTCGAACGCATCGAGATCGCGGGCGAACTCGGCATCGGTGTGCCGCATTGCCACGATGTGAACGTTCGTAAAATCGACCGCGAATGTGCCCTCCTCCCGGCAGCGCTGCCCGAGGTATCGCGTCAGATCCGCATGGGAGGTATTGAGGCAGGGGGTTCCGATGACGTCGGTGGTTTCGCCCGGTAGATCCATGTCGTCCGCCGCTCAGGCTGCCGCGGTGCACGCCGCGTGAATCTGCTCGAGGATCGCCCTGAGATCGAACTGGTAGACCCAGCCAGGGTAGTCGGCCTGGAACTTGCGCACGTCGCTCACCCACCAGATGTGATCCCCGATCCGGTTGTCCTCCACGTACTCCCAATCGAGATTTTTCCCGGAAATTTCCTCGCAGAGTTTGATGGCTTCCAACATCGAGCATTCGCTGTGGCGGCTGCCACCGATATTGTAAACGGCGCCTGCGCGCGGCGCCTTGGTGAACTCCCAAAACGCGCTGACGAGATCGGCGCTGTGGATATTGTCGCGCACCTGCTTGCCCTTGTAGCCAAATACGCGGTATTTCTTGCCGCTCGCCGTGCACTTCATGAGGTAGCTGAGGAAACCGTGGAGCTCCGCGCCGGCGTGCGCCGGCCCGGTCAGGCACCCTCCCCGGAAGCAGACCGTGGGCATGCCGAAATAGCGCCCGTATTCTTGTACCATCACATCGGCCGCCACCTTGCTCGCACCGAACACCGAGTGCTTCGTTTGGTCGATGGACATCGATTCATCGATGCCTTGCTGGTAGGCATGACCCGTGGCGATCTCCCAGCGGTGGTCGGACTCCACCAGGGGCAGCCGGTTGGGCGTGTCTCCATAGACCTTGTTGGTGCTGGTGAAAATGAATGGGGCCTCGGGACAATGGCGCCGGGCTGCCTCGAGGAGATTGATGGTACCGACGGCGTTCACCCCGAAGTCGGTTAGGGGTTCCTTGGCCGCCCAATCGTGGGAAGGCTGCGCCGCCGTGTGAACGATGAGCGCGATCTTCGCACCGAATTCCGAAAAGAGGGCGTCCACTCCCGCCGCATCACGGATGTCCAAAACCCGGTGCTCGTAACCCGCAAAATCCCGCTCCATCTGCAGGCGCTTCGGAGTCGTCGACGCCTCTGACCCGAAAAAATACGAACGCATGTCGTTATCAACCCCCACCACTTTCATGCCCTCGGCGAGAAAGCGCTTACACGACTCCGAGCCAATCAACCCGCCAGATCCCGTTACAATTGCAATAGCCATAATTTCACAAAACGCCGAGGATAGATCGCAAACCCACCTCCCGCAATTTCTATCGGGCGGGCGGATCCGATGGTGCCGCCCCTTCCCCCGCAGCCAGCTCGGCCTCGATCTCCGCGACGACCTCCCGCGCGCGCTGGGATGCCTCGTCGTGCCAATGGAGCGTCAGCGCCTTCTCGTAGTAGTCTTTGGCTTTCGCCAGATCGCCGACCCGCATCAGGTGGTCGGCGTAGCGGACGAAATTGACCCGGAAGGTCGGCCCGGCGGCGAATGCTTCCTGGTAGATTTCGTCCGCGGACTCGAAGCCCCCAACCAGGCTGAGCGCATCTGCCAGATGAATGAGCGTGTCCAAATCCCCGGGGTTCAAAGTCTTGGCCGCATCGAGGGATTCGATGGCGCGCAGTAACCAGCTGCGGCGCAGCGTCGCGTTCCGCTCCACGTCGGCCAGCGCGATGAACGCCCGTCCTTTGGCCAGGGGGACCCGATAGTCTGCCCCGGAGGCCGCGTCCGCCTTCTTGAGCAGCGCCACCGAATAGAGATAGCCCCCGGTTTCGTAGGCGCGGCTAGCCTTCGTCAGATAGTAGGACGAGCGCAGCGAAGGGACTCCCACCGACAGCAGGTAGACGCCACCCGCTAGCAGGGCGACGCAGCCCAGCACACCACCGGCTCTCCACCTCCGGCGCCCGGTGGATGACTCGAGAGCAGCGGGTCCCGCCGGACGGGCGAGGAACCCCAAGAGGCAGGCCGCCGCCATGGAAACGGCCACGATGTGACCGTTGAAATCGTAGACGGAATGCGCGGCAAAAGCCACCAGTCCCGCGATACTCCCCAGTGCGCAGGCGACATCGGGCTCGCACGGCCACCCTTCGACGGTCGCCTCCCGGTCCCGTCTACGGAAGCAGACAACGAGTCCGTGCACCAGATGGAGGCCGAACGCGAACGCGAACACTCCCAATCCGACCAGTCCGTACTCGGCGAGCAACTGGAGCCAGTCGTTGTGCACGAGATTGGGATCGACATCGGAACTCCCCACCCACGAGTGCGTCGATGGGCGAATCTGCCGTGCGATGGTTTGGAAGGTGTTCGCCCCGGTTCCGAAGATCGGGGCTACCCCCCAGACCTCGAGCGCCATGTCCCAAAGTTCGAAGCGCATCTGCTGGGAATGGTCTTGCTCGAACATCGCATACTTGCCGTGTTCGCTGGTCAAGACCTTCCAGCCGCCCGCCCCAAGCCCGATGATGGAGACCACGAGGAGCCCGACCCCGACGAGGATCCCGGCCTTCCGCCCTTTCCGCCGGAAACGGACGAAGAGAACCATGAGGGTCAATACAACGAAAACGCAACCGCCGATCGCCGTGGCCAAGAACCCTCCACGGGAAGTCGAAATCGCCACGCCACCGAGCCCGGCAAGCCCCAGCGAAAAATAGAACACCCTCGCCCCCCAGCCGCGCGAACCGAATAGCGCGTAGGCCAGCGGGAGAAACGACAGTAGGCCGAGCAGCCCCGACAGCTGGTTCCCCCCATTGAAGAATCCGGAACCCTCGCCATCGGTCCCATCCCGGTGAAATCCGAACACCGCGAGCGGATGGAAGTCTCCACGGACGAAAAACTGGTAGGCGGCGATCCCCGAGTTCACGAGGACCAGCACGACCAGGCAGCCGGCGATGGCCCGGCGCTCCCGCCGCCCATCGAACGCCATCCCAACACCAAGATAGACGAGCCCACACGCGAGCGCCTGGTGGAGATCGACCCGGGCGAGCGTATCGACCGGAGTCGCCAGCGCACGGCCGACCACCGTCGCCACGAAGGCGCCACCGGCGACGAGACAGGCACCGCCGAAGCCGCCGTAGGCGCGGGGCCGCAGTGCGGCCACCGCCGCGAACACCGCCGCCGCGGCCACCGCGAGATAGCCGGGCCACAGGAGAACTTCCACCTGACCCGCCCCCACGGAAAGGGCGAGAGCCAAAGCCAAGGTCAGAACGGTGAGGCCGATGATCCGCATATCGAATGAACCGCTTTCCTGTCCCTACTCGGACACGCTAGCTACGGGGGAATCGATCGCCACGCTCGATTGGTAGACGTCACTCACGAAACGCAAGAGTAGCTCGTCAGTCTCCGCCTCGCTCCTCCCTACCACCGTGTCGATATTGGAGGTCACGTAACTAGAGATCGTAAAGTAGGCCCAGCGCTGGTTGTAGCCGCTGACGAGCCGGTCGTACATGTCCAAGAAGGTTCGGTCGTAGTGACTCTCCGTCACGTGTTCGTGCCCGACGAACCAGTAGTAGTTAATATTCGTCAGGCGCAGCGACCCACCGTCGCGGAGCGGGAGGTCGCGATGGGAAAGAATCCTTCTAACCGCGAGGTTGCCTTCGGCGACCGGCACATCAATCGTCGAAAGCTGCAGCCCCTTGAAGCCCTGTGAAGGCAGGCAACGTTCCGGCCGGTGGATGCTGTTGTTCACATCATTTCCCGACAGCACGATGCCGACGTTGACCGCTTGGAGCTGGTCGAAAAGGCTGGTCGGCTCGGATCGGGAATACAATCGCTTGCAGTACTCGGTATCGTCAGACAGCACCGCGAGCTCGGCCTCGCTCGGCTCGATGATGGCACCCTCCCATGCCCCCAGCTCGGCGGGGAGTTCCATCCGGATCGATGCCGGCTGGATCGGCGGCGCGTCCGGGATCAGGAGGACGCAGAGGAAGCCCACCAGCAGGACCAGGTTGAGAATCACGAAACGGTTAAACATGGCTGCACTCTTCGACATCGTCGCCGGCCTGCCTCTTGACCATCTTCACAGAGGTCCGCCGGAAATGCTTGCTGAAATTGATGAGCATCGAGCAAAAAATCACCCCGAACAGTCCGACCGGGAAGAAGAGGAAGCCGCTGTAGTCATGGTAAAGGCTCCCCGCGAACTCGGGGTCGAAATACTCGGCCACCAGGATGACCGATGCGACCCGGAACACGTTGGCGACAATCGCCAAAGGGAACGCGCACAGGAAAAGGAGAGCCCACTTCCAGAGCCGGTCCTGGGTCAGGTATCCATAAACCGCGGCGATCAGCGTCAGCGCCATCAGCGAGCGAATCCCGCTGCAGCCCTCCGCCACGTCGAACCCCCATGAGTCGCTGGCCGAAAAAAGACTGTTGCCCTGAATCATCGCATCGATCCCTAGTTGCGTCACCAAGTGGTAGGCTCCTTGGGTTGCGAATATCTGAAGCTGGTTGGTCGCCTGGGTGATCCCGGGGATCGGTACCCCGAAAAGGATCATGAAACTTGGGAAAAAGAGGATTCGCCCCAGCTTCCAGCCCCGGAGCCAGACGCCTGCTCCGACCACCACGACCGGGAGGCTGAACACCGCGATCCGCGGTTGGAGCGCCCGGGCGGATATCAAAAAAAGCACGATTCCCAAAACGACGATCACCAGCCCCATGACCGTCGGCTTCGCCGGGAGCGCGGCGATCTCTTTCCGCTTCCGAAAGATGAGAAATGCCGACGCCAGCGGAATCAGAAACCCGTGCTCGTAGTCGTCTTTGGGATCGGCCCAGCAGTTGTACAACCACCGGAACGTCGATGCGTAGTGCCCCTTCTCAAACAGGCTGTAAAACCCGTAAAAATACGCGAGGATGGCCGCACCGAGAACGAGCATTCCCCAATTCAGCAACCGTGAATCGACTGGCGCGCGGCCCGCTAGATGAGCGTCATTTGGCATTACTTTTGGGATCTTGAACCACGGATACTCGGATACGCAACCGGGCGGAGGGATCAAAAACGGCCTGAACCATAGCCTTTCTCAGACTTGGGA
Source organism: uncultured Verrucomicrobiales bacterium (assembly GCA_964556355.1). GTDB lineage: Bacteria > Verrucomicrobiota > Verrucomicrobiia > Verrucomicrobiales > DEV007 > CAZKYJ01. Next base: position 6,663 of record CAZKYJ010000229.1, read on the forward strand.
CAAACGCCTTTCACCCAGCGTAGGCCTAGCCCTCGGCCGGCGGCGATCCCGCGGCTGCGGCGAGTTCCTTTTTTGTTTCATAGGCATAGGCAATGAGGATGACGGCGGTGATCGCATGGTAGATCACGAGCCAGTCCCAGAACGCGCCGAGAAGAAACGCCCCCCCCATGCTAACACGGCAGGTGACCTCGTCGAGCACGCATCCGATTCCCCTCTTGGCCCACCAGCTCACCCCGCGACGGCGAGCGTCCGAGCGCAGGCGATCCGTCTTGTGCAGCCGTTCTTCTTTGAGCCAAAGGCAGACGGCCAACCCCATCCGGCTCGCCAGCGCGATCCCCAGCAAGACGAGGGCTGTTCCGGAGCCCGGGGTCCCATCGACGGGCGGGCTGGCTGCCGCCAACAGGCTGATCATGAGGATGCCACCGACCGTATCGGCCAGTTTGTCGAAAACTGCGCCGAAGGCACTGCCCCTTCCGGTGACCCGTGCGAGAACCCCGTCCGTGCAGTCGAGCACGTAGCCGAACCACAAGCCGATGATCACCGCCGATCCGACGAGCGGCCCCACGCCCACCGCGAGCG
>CAZKYJ010000230.1:0-7235 GCA_964556355.1 uncultured Verrucomicrobiales bacterium
CAAGGGGCTGGCGGACTCGCGCCAGCGGCTGATCGAACTGATGGGCGGCCGGAGCCGCGTATCGATTCGTCCAGCGATTACCACGTAGAGGTAGCGGATCTCCCCGAACGAGCGGTGCCCTTCCCGGGGCCTCGTCCCGCTCCGTGGCCCCGAGGGATTCTTCCAGGATATCCACCGCCCCGCCCACCAGGCACGCCGGCCGAAGCTACACTAGAATTGATCGTGGAAAGCGGGATCTCACTACGCGTGCAGCCCGGTGCGGTAACACTGATCAGTGCAGTGGACCTCACGGGGATCGCCAAAACTCGAAATGGGGAACGACAAGCGGGCGCGATGGTTATCGGAGCCCGGAGGGAGGAAGGGGGCACATCCCGTTCATCGAACCGATCCCAGCGGAATTCTCGAGGATCTGCCAGCCGATGGTTGCCGCCTGCCACCGAAAAAGCCGCGAACCCGATGCGGGTTTGTGGGCAACGGATGCGCTGGATCGAGGGGACGATCCCGCTCGGACGGGTCCGGTTGGGTATCGCGCGAACGGGGAGCCGTCACGAATCGGGGCGTCACCCGGCCACCAGCGCGTCGAGAAACCGGAAGAGCTCCCCTGTTGCGGGGTCGTCCGGTCGGCCGAGGTCGTTGTTCAGGCGGCTGTGGTTGCTGTCTCTCTTGCCGAAGGTTTCGACCGGGATTTGCGCTTCCTTCAAGGCGGCCTCGAGGATCTGCGCCTGCGCCCGGGTGTCGGGATTCCCGGGAAAGTAGAGCAGGAGGAAGGGCGGGATCCCCTTGTCCTTCGCGACGTGGGTCACGGCGGAAAAATCGACGTGCTTCTCGGGGTCGTTGCCGAATTTCTGGCGGTGACCGAAGGTGAACATCTTGCCCCCGTAGAGCGCCTGCCGGTGCTCCGCGGTCATGATGATCTTGGGGATATCGTAGGTGTCGCCGTCGACGGGCACGCAGCCCTGGAGGACGTCGAAGGGCACGCCGACCTCCTCCAGGTAGCGTTGGTCGGTGCAGATCAGCGCGGCCAGTTGGGCGCCGGCGGAATGGCCGCCGACGAAGATGCGTTCCGGGTCGCCTCCGTACTGGGAGATAGAGCGGTAGACCCAGCCGAGCGAGGCCGCGACATCGCGGATCAGCTCGTCCATGCTCACTTCCGGGAGTAGCCGGTAGTTGGTCGACACGAAGACGAACCCTCGGGCGGTCAGCACCTTGGGCTTCAGGCCGACATCGCTTTTATCCCCGACTTGCCAGCCCCCGCCGTGGATCCAGAACATGACGGGCAGCGGCTGGTCGGATGCCTCCTCGGATGTGTAGATGTCAAGGACGTGGCGCGCGTGGCCGGATTCGCCGTAGGGGATGTCCTTCGTGACTTTCTGGGCGGGAATGCTACCGCAGAAGGAGAGGAGGGTAAGGGTGACAAGCGCGACGGGGTGGAGATTCATGGGTTGGTCGGAGGCAGGGGTGTCAGGTGGCCGGTCGCGGTGCGGGAGCCCCGCGGCAAGAGGGGGTCGCCGGTCCGGGCCGCCGGCATCGTGGCCGCTCTCATCCGACGATTATACCGCCGGCCCTGGGGACTTGTTTCGGCAAATGGTGGCACGCATTTCTCCGGTCACGTATTGCCCGCGGCGGCCTCCCGCCGCCGGCGCTGGATCCCCGGGCACGGGTGTTCCCTGTAGATCGCGTCGAGAATGCCTTCGATGGGCAAGTTCGCCGCGCATCGGCGCCCGTTGGGCAGACCGTAGCGATCCGACGAGCTAGCGCTCCGCCGACGTGGCTTCTGCCGGGGCGCCGGTGACGGCCGGCCAGCCCGCGCTGTCCCAGGTCAGCGGGAGCAGGCGAGCGCGTGACCGGCCGCGGTTCTGGCCGTCGTAGTAGTGGTGCACCAGATATTCCTTCCCATCCCGCGCGAGGATCGAAGCGTGGCCGGGACCGATATAGCGACCGCTGGACTCGAGGATCAGGGTGCCGCCGCCCTCGCGCAGGTCTTTTCCGTCGCGGTCCAAAAACGGACCGGTGGGTGCGTCCGAGCGGCCGACGCGGATCTCGTAGGTGGAGTTCGTGCCGCGACAGCAGAGACCCCAGTTGACGAACAGCACATACTTCCCGTCGCGCGCGCGGGTGAGGAACGGGGCCTCGATCTCCGGGGCGGAGGCCAGCTGGATAGGGGCTTTGTCAGGGTGGCGCCGCCGGCCGGAGTCGGCATCGAGCTCGACGAGAAAAATGCCGTCCCAGAACGATCCGAATGTCATGTAGAGGCGGCCGTCCTCGTCGAGAAAGATGGCGGGGTCGATGGCATTGAACCGGTCGCGGCGGGTCGAGCTGACGATCACCCCCTCGTCCTGCCATCCCCAGTCGGGAGACTCGGGATCCAGCGCCCTACCGGTGGCGAGGCCGATGGCGGACGTATTTTTTCCGAAGGTCGAGACCGAATAGTAGACCAGGTAGCGCCCGCCTAGCTTGATCACATCGGGTGCCCAGAGGTGGCCACGGTTGCCGGGGACGCGCTCTTCGTGCCAAGCCGGGAGTTCGTCCCGCTCGAAAAGCCGGGCCTCCGGGAGCCACCGCCCATCCGCCTGTTCGCGTAGCAGCGAAACGCCACCGCCGGTGGCGAAGAATCGATGCACGCCATCCTGCTCGAGGACGGTCGATGGATCATGAACCTTTTCCGGATCGGGCTGCCGCCGCCGGCGTTCGGGCTCGGGTGCGCTGTCGGTGTCCTGAGCTCCGGCCTCCGGCGCCGGGAGGCCCGTCAGGATGGCGAGGGACGCGATGGCGAAGCGGGTGGCACGGCGACAGGGCACCGAGGGGATCGGATCAGATGGGAGGGGAGACATGGGTCAGAGCGTTGTCCGGAACAGCGTCGGCGCAAATTCGTAAAGATATTCACGCCAATTGATCCACGTATGGCCGCCGGCGGTCTCGTCGTAAGTGACTCCGAATCCATGCTTCTTGAAAAGGGCGACGGTGTCGCGGGACACCTCGATGAGGAAGTCGTCACGTCCGGTGGCGAACCAGAAATGCTCGAGCCCGATTTTCAGATCGGGATCCTTCAGGACTTCGAGATGCCTCTCCTCCCATGTCGGCTCGTCGTCCCGCTCGCGGTTGATCCCAAAGATCCCCGAGCTGTAGACCCCGACGTATCCGTATTTCTCCAGATCTTGGCCGATGATGTTCAGCGTTTGCGCACCGCCCATCGAGAGGCCGGCGATCGCAGTGTGCGACCGGTCCGTGTGCACCCGGTAGGTCCTTTGGACATGCGGGACGATGTCCTCCCTGAACTCTTTGACGAACTCGTCTATCCCGAATCCACGCCGCCCGCGACCCATGCGCCCCACGTGTCCGTCGGGCATCACCACCACCATGGGCACGGCCTCGCCCCCGGCGATCAGGTTGTCGAGGATGACGTTTGCCCGACCGGCCGTCGTCCACGAGTCGTCGCTGTCGCTGGCGCCGTGCAGCAGGTAGAAGACGGGGTAGACCTGCTCGCCCGCTTCGTACCCGGGGGGGGTGTAGACGTGCATCCGGCGGGATCGGTCGAGCGACCCGGAGCGGTAGGTCACCTCCGCGACCGCACCGTGCGGCACGTCCTGGACCTCCATCCATTTCAGACCGGGGACGAACACCGTGCTGAACACCGTCCCATTGGCCTCGCTGGTAGCGCGGTTGGTGGGGTCGGCCATCCGCACGCCGTCGACCTCGAACTGGTAACGGATCACGCGGGGCGGGTCGACCGGGCCGTGGAGAAGTTCCCAAACGCCCTCCTCGTCCTTGGTGAAGGAGCCGGGTGCATCCGGGTCGCCGAGATCGGGGCTGACGATCCGCACCGATCCCGCCTGGGGCGCCAGCAGCCGGAACGCCACCTTGCCATCGGCCATCACCTCAGGTGATTCGATCGGCGGGGGAGGTCTTCTTTCCGCTTGGTCCTGCGCAAGTACCGGGAACGCTCCGATAGCGAGCGAGGCGACGAGCATCGTTTTCCTATTCATGTGATTTTCCTTCAGTGCTGATGATCGGGGGGGGGAACTAGGGGGGAGGCACCTGGTTCCGGTCGTTGGGGCTTAGGTGAAACCCGCCATCCGCGGACTAGTTGTCATCGAGCCTGGGATCCGGCGGGGGTTGCCCTCGCGGGCCGCCGGGCTTTCAGTGCCCGGATGATGCGAACAGCCGGGCTCTGCGCCTTTCTCCTCAGCGTCGTTTCCGTGCTCCCCGCGGGTGCGGCCGACCGCCCCAATATCGTCTGGATCAACTGCGAGGATCTCGACGACACGCTGCGCTGCTACGGCGATGAGTACGCGATCACGCCGAACCTTGACCGGCTAGCCGAAGACGGCATCCTCTTCCGCAACGCGTTCGCCAATGCGCCGATCTGCGCCCCCGCCCGGAACTGCCTCATCACCGGGATGTATCCGACCTCGCTCGGCGGGCAGCATCTGCGCTGTGAGATCGAGCTGCCACCGAGCATCCAACCCTTCCCGCGCTACCTGAAGGAAGCGGGCTACTTCACGACGAACTTCGCCAAGACAGACTACAATTTCTCGCCGGAGGGGATCTTCGATCGCTGGGAGCGGGAGTCGGCGCCGTGGCGGCACCGCGGGGATCCCAGCCAACCGTTCTTCAGCTTTTTCGTCCTCGGCACGACGCACGAGGGACCGGGAAACTCGCGCCAGCGCTACGAGAAAGCGACCGCCCGACTGTCGGCGGAGAAGATCCACGATCCGTCGATCGCCGAGGTGCCACCGTATTTTCCCAACACGCCGAAGATGCGCGAGCTCTGGGCGCGCTACTACGACCTGGTCGCGGCGATGGACGAGGAGGTGGGCGAGATCATCGACGCGCTCAAAGAGGATGGGCTCTGGGAGGATACCATCGTGTGGTTTTTCAGCGACCACGGGCACGGCCTGCCCCGCCACAAGCGCTGGCTGCTCGACTCGGGGCTCCGCGTTCCGATGATCGTGCGCATCCCGGACAAGTTCCGGCACCTCGCCGGCGGGCTCGGCGCGGGAGACGAAACCGACCGCCTGGTAAGCTTCGTCGACTTTGCTCCGACCGTCCTCCGCCAGGCCGGGATCGAGCGGCCTCCGCACCTGCAGGGACACCCGATATTTACCGGGGATCGCCGGCAGGTGTTCGCCGCGCGCGATCGGGCGGACGACATGTTCGAGGTCTCGCGCGCGGTGCATGACGGACGCTTCATCTACGTGCGACATTTCCTGCCGCACGTGCCCTATATCCAAAGCGGACGGATATTTGGGAACCAGAAGGAATCGATGGCCGAGCTCAGGCGGGCGCGGGACGCGGGCGAGTTGGATGCCATTTCGGCGGTGCTCTTCGCCCCGGAGAAGCCGGTCGAAGAACTCTACGACCTGCGAAGTGATCCCTACGAGATCAACAACCTCGCGACCGATCCCGCGCAATCCGAACGGGTCGCGGCGATGCGCGCGCAGCTGGTGGGGTGGATTCTCGAGCACCGGGACACGGGGTTTCTCACCGAGTCGGACTACACGCGCCGGGCGCGGAAGGAGGGTCTGTCGGTCTACGAGACCGCCCGGAGTGACGCCCTCTACGATCTGCCGTCGGTGCTCGCTTCCGCCCTCGGCGAGACACCTCGAGACCGGCGCGACAGCGGCGTTCTCTACTGGCAGATCACGCGTGGCGAGCTGACGATGGACGAGGTGATCGGGCATCTCGGCCACGGAAACCCGAGCGTCGCCGTGGCGGCCGCCGAGCGTGCGTGCCGGGGCGGGCGGGCCGATCTCGGCCTGCCGGTGCTGGTGGAATCCATCGCGGACGAGGACCTGCGCCTCGCTCTGGAGGCGGCGCGGGCATTGGCGAACCTCGGCGAGATCGCGCGGCCGGTCGCGCCGCGGATCGAGGAGGTGCGCGCCGGTCTGGAGGGAGACGATCCGAACCGGCGCTACCGCGATTTCAACTACGCGTCGTTCGTCGGCTGGGCGCTCGAGGCGGCGCTGATCAATTCTGGGGTGGTGGGCGAAGACGCGTTTGGGGATTCGCTCTAGACGGCATCTCCCCGCGGTGCCCCCGGCCCGCGACGGCTCCGGTCATCCGACGCGACCAGCCCGCGGCGCTCGATAGTCGGTGATTGGTCACCCCCCAAGGTCGGGCGTTTTTTTGGGGGAGCCGCGGGCCGGATCGACTATGGCGGGGCCCGCGGCGAAGCCCTCGGTGCGGAGCGGCGGATTTCCTCTGGCAATGCCAGCGGGTTTTATGGCACACTGCGGAAACGCATTTGCTCCGTTCCCTGCGTTCCGCCCCAGTCATGAAGCGTCCATCTTCCCTCCTACTTGCGGCGACCTCGCCCGCTTCTGGCTGACCGACTGGGACCGCGATGGCACCGCCTTCGGCGCCGAGCACGCGCTGGGCACCGATCCCCTCGCCCCGGGCGGATCGGCCGTCACCTTCGGGACGGCCACCGGCGGCTCGGCGACGATCGCATTCCCGACCAACCCGGGCGCCGGGGGGATCCTCTGGCGCGTGACCCGCAGCACCGACCTCCTCGGGTACACCGAGATCGTCCGTTTCGACGGCACCACCAATGCACCGGTGGGTGGCATCGCTTTCACCAACGACGCATGGCCATCTCGGTCAACGACCCGATTCCTCCCCGCCCTGGTGCCTACTATCCGGTTCGAGGCGCTCCTCGAGTGAGGGGGAGCCCACCTCGACGACCGATCGGGCAGAGGCACGGATCGCCTGACCGTTCACGTCCACCACGACCCGCGCGACCGGGCCGGTGACGCCGAAGGCGTTGACGGTACGGGCTTCCAGCTGGTTCGTGCCCGCATCGAGTTCCCAGGTGAGCGGGCTGGTGGACGGGAGCCAATCGCCCCCGCCGGTGCGGGTTTCGAAGTGATGGAAGTTGGGGGTGAGGGTTTCCAGGCTGACGGCCATCCCATCGGTCTGAGCGCGGAGATCGATGGTCGCTTGGCCGATGGGGAAGTAGAGGTCGGTGGCGGGGTTTGCCGGGAGCGGGCGGGTGTGCCATGGGGTGCCGTCGCAGAGCTGGTCTTTGACGACGACCATCGCCCCGTAGTCGTAGCCGGAATCCATGACGTCGGTGTTGGGGACGTAGCCGATGAAGCCGTACTTATCGAGCTCGTCCAGCTCGAAGGTGAGGTCGCCGAACCCCTCGAAGGTGGCGAGGTAGATCGGGAGGTCGGCCGTGCGGAGTTTTTTGCGGTCCCGGCCGACGACGAAGACGAGGCCTTGACCCCCGTTGT
>CAZKYJ010000231.1:0-771 GCA_964556355.1 uncultured Verrucomicrobiales bacterium
TTCCCCGGCGAGAATGCCGGGCAGCGCTCCGAGCAGTTCCTCCGGATCACCACCGACGGCGTCAACAGCCTGAACAACCGCTATACCTACGACCGCACGAACGCGGGCGGTTTCGATTCGACCCAGCTGAACTGGGACTACCGCGCCGTCTCCGCCGGTGCCCAGGCGGCCGATGGCGGCAGTTTCGCACTCATCCCCGGCGGTTCCGGCATGGGGAACGGGCCGGGCTACACGGCCGAGGTGCCGAATGCCGCCGGTACCTTCGGCATCGGCTTGGATCTCCACCCCGGTGGCACGAATGCCATCTCATTCCACTGGAATGGTCAGACCCAGAGCTACCTCAACCTCAACACCGGCCTGGTGAACCTGGTGGGTGACCAGTTCCACAATTTCAGCGCCGACCTCCAGCGCGTGGGCAATGGCACGAACGTCACCCTCACCGTGACCCCGGACGTGAACGGGACACCTGGAACGCCGCTCGTCCTCCGCCAGTCGATCGACATGTTGCCCTTCGACAACCGCGTGCAACTCGCCGGGCGCACCGGCGGGCTCAATGCCACGCAGGACTGGGACAACATTGGCGTCACCTACGCCACTCCCACCGCCCCCCTGCCCACCGTGAACCCGAACGGCGGCATCCTCCAAGATTTCGACAGTGCGGGCGCGTCGTCCTACACAACCACGATTCACCAGGTGCCCGACACCTCGTTTCCCAACCGCCCCGGCCCCGAGCTGATGCCGGGCGATGCGGGATCCGACGGCGCCTTTCTC